>JABDKH010000062.1 GCA_013002345.1 Rhodothermales bacterium | reverse complement strand
GAGCGTGTACGTGCTCAGGGCCTCGCGATCGTGCACACTGGTGAGAGCGTGGTAGTTGACAATGAAGTAGTACGCATCTTGCCGTGTATGCAGCACGATGTGCTGTCGAAGGGCTCCGAAATAGTTGCCGATGTGAAGCGTACCCGACGGTTGAATGCCGGATACGACGGTCACCGGATGGTTCGCGTTCGCCGTACGACTACTCTCTGTCTCCTTGCCATGCATACCCATCTGCCCCGTGTTATCTGATGTGCTCCTGCAGGAGTTTGAGTCGGGCCTCCGCATTCGCTTTCACAACGGCCAGGATCGCGCGTGTCCGCATCTGGTGTTCAACGTTCACTTCGTCGGCTACGAAATCCACAAACGACGCCTCCAGATCACGCAGTGCAGTCAATGCTGCCGGCCGATTGTTGTCGACGGCGAAGCTTGACGGCTCCAGATCGGTTCCGTTGTACGGGGTCCCACCACAACTGAACACCGTCTCTGCGAGCTTGCCAACGTCTGCCCGAGCCGTCTTCTGCAGCGATGCGAGCTGTGCATCCAGGCCTCCTCCTTGCGAGGACCGAAGGAACGCATCGTAGTGCTGATTCAGGGCGATCAATCGATGGATCACGGGATTGACGCGGTCGACCGTTTCGGCGCGGGATATCGTCTTGCCGGCCCAGCCTTTTTGTAGTAATAGATCTTTCAGCATCGATCTCTGGATTATGGTTGCGAGCGGACCCTATGCTACAAACAGGGTATTGATTTTCTGCGTTCCTGCTGGATATTCGTCAAATTATGACATCCGGTACTCCGCCTAAAGAAGGTTGAGCGCAGCCATCTGGATGGCGTGATCCAGCGCCATGGCCTTATTCCGCGTTTCGTCAAACTCGGCCTCCGGATCGCTATCGGCAACGATTCCTGCTCCCGCCTGGACGTGCACGTGGCCATCGTGGACGACCATCGTCCGGATGGCGATGCAAGTGTCCAGGTTTCCGGAGAAATCAAGGTAGCCCACGGCTCCTGCATAGAGGCCGCGGCGGTTTGGCTCGAGGCTCTCGATAATCTCCATGGCTCGAACCTTCGGCGCACCGCTGACCGTTCCCGCCGGGAAGCAGGCCTTGAGCGCATCCACGGCATCGAACTCATTCCCCAGTGTGCCGGAGACAGACGACACGATGTGCATCACGTGCGAGAAGCGTTCGACATAGGCAAACGCATCCACCGTTACCGTGCCCTCCTCACACACGCGGCTGAGATCGTTTCGTCCGAGGTCGACGAGCATGACGTGTTCCGCACGCTCCTTGGGGTCCGCGAGCAGATCAGTCTCGTGGGCCCTGTCCTCGGCGGGCGTTGCGCCCCGTGGCCGCGTCCCTGCAATCGGCAGCGTTTCGGCAAGACCATTCTCAACCCGAACCAGAAGCTCAGGCGAAGACCCTACAATCGAGTACGTTTCGTAGTCCATGTAGAATAGGTAGGGCGAGGGGTTAACCTGCCGGAGCGCCCGGTACAGATTGAAGTTGTCGCCGGAGAATGACTTGGTAAAACGTTGGGAGACGACAACCTGGAAAATGTCGCCGTCGCGGATGTACCGCTTTGCAGATTCAACGGCTTCCAGAAAGGCAGACCGCTCGAAATTGGATTGCATGGCGCCTTCGGCCATCGATATCGGTTCCGGAAGATCGATGGAGCCGAAATGCAGATCCTGCACGACAGCTTCAATTCGCTCCATGGCGATCGCCCGCTCCTTTTCCACATCCGAGTTTGTGTCGATGAACATGTTCGAGATGACCACGATCTGATGCTTGACGTGGTCGAACGCGACTACCGTGTCGTAGAGGCACCAGGTCGCAACCGGCAACCCGAGGTCGTCCTCAAGAAGGTCCGGAAGTGACTCAAGTCGACGTACCGTATCGTACCCGAAGTATCCGACGGCACCCCCGGTGAACCGCGGCAAATTCGGATGGCGTATCTCTGTGAATTCGTTCGCGAACTGCCGCACCGCGTCAAATATGTCTCCGGCCTCGAAGTGCTCAGGTGGCGACCCCTCCCGTGTCACGATGACACCGTCGTCGACCGACCGAATGGTGAGGTACGGGTTTCTTCCGATGAATGAGTATCGGGCCACCTTCTCGCCGCCCTCGACGCTCTCCAACAGAAAGCAATATGTACTACTTCGGCGGAGCGACAGGAACGCGGCGACCGGCGTCAGGAGGTCGGCGCTCAGGCGTCGGGTGACCGGGACGACAATCGGTCCGAGGCGCTCGACGAGCTCCTCCAGTCCTTCCGTCGTCTGTTCGATTTCGTTCACGGTCATGGTGTGATTCGAGACAAACAAAAAAGCCCGCTGCGGTCTATCTGGCAGCGGGCTGTACAGCGTCCGGCAAGAAATTCGGCACGAAATCCTACCTGCGCCCGCGGCTGTCGGGAGCGCACCACCAACCGTTCAGCGGTGTGCAGGACGATGATCTTGAGCGGTCAATCATGGCGATGAAGATACGAGAGCACCGCGCTGTCAATCAAGTTGTCCGGCAGCCGGCACGTCAGGTGGCCACGTGATCTGGGCCATCGCCACCGGGGTGCAGGGTAGTGGGGCTCGTCATCGGTCCAAACTGCGGACCCTCCAACGAAGTAATTCCTACCATCGGGTAAGCGAGTTCGATACCTCCCTGTTCGCGCAGGGCCTGCAGGATGCTCACCGTAAGGGCATGCTCGGTTCCTCTCCTCTTGCGGACGTTGCACAGGTATCGCAGCGTAAGGCGAACGCCGTTCTCGACAACACGGACATACACGAACGGAGTCAGAATACTGTAGTGGACCAGGAATTCGCGCGACATCTGCCGGATTTCGTCAGCGGCCTGGTGCTCCACCAATCGGGTTGACTCTTCGGCATACTGCTGCATGATGCCGCGCGCCTTGTCCCAGTCGGACCGAAACGTGACCGTGATCGGGAGCTCGTTCCAGATAAAATTGAATCCTCGCGTGTAGTTGTAGACCGCGTGGCTCAGATTCCACCCATTCGGGATATGCGTGATTCGACCCGTGCTCTGGTCTGCCTGAACCCAGCTGCCGATTTCCATCACGGTCGTCCGCATGACGCGGATATCGATCACGTCACCCTGGATCTTGTTGACCTCGATCCTGTCGCCCTGCCGATAGGGGGTAAGGAGCGTGACGTAAAACCATCCTGCCAGGTTGAGGAGAACTTCCCTCATCGCGATGGCAAGACCAGCTCCGATGACGGTGAGGACGGTGATCAGGTCGCCCAGTCGTGGCGAGAGCACGCTCACCAGAATGACGACGATCGCGAATCCACCGACGCGCCCGATGATCCGGGAGGTGTAGTACACGCGACTTGGCTCGCCGCCGTACCGTTTGGCGAGGCGCTGGCCAATGCGCACCAGCAGCAGCACAACGAGTGACACCCCGAGGGCGAAAATCACTCGCTGAACGATTTCGTTGCTCAGGTCGAGATCGAAGGGCATCGCAGGTCCGACATGATTCGGAATGCAAAGTAGGACTTCTTCGGGAAACGTCCACTTGATGCACTTGGTTGCCGCACATCAAGAGTTGACACGTCGCAGTGCGGGTCCGCGCAAGAGCACGAAATCACGAACCGTCTCGAGCGTTCGGCAGCTCGGTCGGGTAACAACCAGCGGCTAAACTTTTGCCCGCTGACGGCGTTAAGCGCCGTCGATGGTGTGCCCGTCAGCCATGCATTCGCAAGTAGACGGCAAGCGCAAGCGTAACGCAACTAGATCAAGGGAGTCAGTGATGGCGCGTACTGCAAATATTCGGCCGCTCGGCGTCTACAGACCTGTACTGGATACCGCCGTCTTCGTGCTTGGTCTGATCGGTATACTCGTCGTAGTCCATCTCTGGATTCAGTCCGGCCGCGGGTTTGATCGCGGGTGCTTCGGCTTCTCTTCGACGGCCGCCACGGTCGAATGCGAGGCAGTGACCCGAAGCGATGCCGGCATGATGCTGGGCGTCTCGAACGTCATCTGGGGACTCATCTTTTACATCGGACTTACGATTCTGAGCTTCGCGACCGTCGTCGTGGGCCTGGACAAGCTGGAGTCCGTCAAGCGACTACGTGCTGCCGCTATCGGTGTGGGATTTCTCTATTCCGTGTATCTCGTGTACGTACAGGTTGCTCAGATTGGAGAGTTTTGCAAGCTGTGCATGATGTCGGCCTCGATCGTTGCGATCCTCCTGGTTCTTCAGATTATCGACCTCAGGTCCAGGCCGCAGCCCGAAGCCGCTTCGGAGGGCAGTTCGTCCCGAGTGAAGATGTTCGTGATCATGTTGGGCGCGGTCGTAATCCTGTCGGGAGTCGACGTGCTCTATTTCGGGAGCCTGCCTCCGCTTGAAGCGACGGCGACAGCGGCCGCTCAATCCGGTCAGGAGAACGTTCTTGTCGACGATTCGAATGTCGGAGAATGTCATTATGACCCTGAGAAACCGCTTGTAGAGAATTACAGGGATCTCGTCACATTCAGTGACCCGAGCAAGGGTAACCCGGATGCGTCGGTTACTGTGATTGAGTTCTTTGATCCAAACTGCCCTCATTGTGCGACGCTCCACCCGATCATGGAGCAGGTGGTTGCCGAGTATGGTGAGAGGGCGTGGTTTGTCTGGCGACCGTTCGTTCTGTGGGAATACTCGGTGTCACAGGTGGAGGCGATGTACTTCGCTGCCCAGGACAACAAGTTCTTCGAGATGATGGAAGAGCAGTTCCGTCGGCAGCGCCAGGGCGGCATCGGGATCGACGAGCTGGGTGAAATCGCGACGCAGATCGGACTGGATGGCGAGCTGATGAAGACCCGGCTTAGCCGCGGTCTCTATCGCAATATCATTATGCGCCAGCGCCAAAGCGGTGTGGACGCCGGTATCACGTCCGTGCCTGCCGTGATGATCAATGGCCGCTTTGTCCAGAGCTCTTCGAAAACGGCCGAGTGCCTCGGGCAGTTGATCGACGCCGCTGCCAGGTAGGATTCAAGACGAACGTCTACGCGTCCAGGTGCGCCAGCTCGACAGCGAAGCCGAACCCGGTGGGCCGTATCTGGTCCATCTTCCGGGCCGTCACTC
Organism: Rhodothermales bacterium; assembly: GCA_013002345.1. NCBI lineage: Bacteria > Pseudomonadati > Rhodothermota > Rhodothermia > Rhodothermales > Rhodothermales bacterium. The sequence continues at coordinate 4,397 of JABDKH010000062.1, read as the reverse complement.
TCATCCAGACCCACTGCTCGTCTGCATTTCGCATGCGGACCATCCACCGCGCGCGCCGCTTGCCGTTGCAGGCCATGGAGGCCAGGTCGCGCATCACCAGCACCAGGTTTCGGCTATGGATGTGTGCGAAGAAGCAGGGGTCGATGGGAGCGGCGGGACCGTATCCAATCAGTTTCCGGGCCGATGGGGATATGTCGGTGATGTTGCAGCCCGCGTCCAGGAGCAGGCCGGCCCGCTCCGGGTTGACATGCGTTCTGCTGTAGGGATTTGTGCCGGGAAAGCCGACAATCTGTGATTCTTGACCCATAAGGCTGCGAGTCGAGGACATGATCCGCTGGCTGCCTGCTCGAGACTCAGGCGACCGCTGAGTAATGATGTGATGCGCAACACTGTCTGAAACGCACAAAACTGAAACACTTGCGCGTTCGGCCGGGGGCTCAACCGAGGTGGCGAACGGGGCACCGGGTCGGCGATTCAAGAAAGTGTGCATTATTTGGTGCAGGGAGGGGTCGGATCTTATCTTCACAAGCTGTGGTTAATGTGCACTCCGTCTTATTCGTTAGCCTGAATCTTTTTCAGGGACGATGGTTATGGAACAGGCCGCAGCCCGACCTGCTTCGTCCGAATTCCTCCTCTTCCTTCGCCAACCTATCCCGTCGAGTCTCGCATGGCGTCAATGAAGCTTTCAAACTTCTTGTTCGATTTTCCGAAATCGTTAGTCGCGAAGTACCCCGCTGAACCGCGAGACAGCTCCAAGGTGATGGTTCTCGATCGGGAGAAAAGGACCATAGAGCACAAGTCGTTCAGCAGCATCACCGACTATTTCAACGCCGGGGATGTCCTGATCGTCAACAACACGAAGGTGTTTCCAGCCCGCCTCTATGGCAATAAGGAAAAGACCGGCGCCCGCATCGAGGTATTCCTTCTGCGTGAGCTTAATCCGGAGAGCCGTCTCTGGGATGTCATCGTGGATCCTGCTCGCAAGATCCGGATTGGCAACAAGCTCTACTTCGAGAATGGCCTTGTGGCCGAGGTGATAGACAACACGACTTCCAGAGGCCGGACAATCCGCTTTGTTTTCGAAGGCGAGAACGAGGAGTTGTACTCGAAGATCGATGAGATCGGTGAGACGCCCATTCCTCCGTACGTAAAACGGAAGGTGGAGTCTGAAGACCGTGACCGCTACCAGACCATGTTTGCGGAGGAACGTGGTGCGGTCGCTGCTCCGACGGCCGGCCTGCATTTCACGCCCGGGCTGGTCAAGAAACTGGAGAAGAAGGGCGTGCACATCGTCCCGGTCACGCTCCACGTCGGCCTCGGCACATTCAGACCGGTCGAGGTCGAGGACCTGACGAAGCACCGAATGGATTCCGAATTCTATCACGTCCCGCCTGAAACAGCTGATGTCGTAAACGAGGCCCTATCGGCGCCGGATCGAAAGGTAACCGCGGTGGGCACCACTGTCGTGCGCGCGATCGAGTCGAGCCTCTCCGCATCGAACGCCCTGAAGGCGAATATCGGATGGACGGACAAATTCATCTATCCGCACTACGAGTTCAGGATCACGGAGAGGCTGATCACGAATTTCCATCGTCCGCGCAGCACGCTCCTAATGCTGGTGTCGGCTTTCGGTGGCTACGACTTCGTTATGGAGGCGTATCGCGAGGCGATGAAGAAGAAATATCGCCTGTTCTCCTTCGGCGACGCGATGTTCATCATCTAGGGGACCGGGATCTGCCAAAAACGCCGACCGGACGGGACTCATGAACAACGACGCTGCCGGAGTGCCGGATGTGACCGTTCTCGTTCCCGCGGCTGGAGAAGGACGCCGCCTTGGAGGTCCTCCCAAGCAGTTCCGCTCCCTCGGCAACGCACCTCTCCTCGTGCAGACATTACGGGCGTTCGACCGCCACCCGTACATATCTCGGTTGCTCGTAGTGGCACCACCCGACCGCATCGCCGACCTGAAGCAAGAACTTGCCCCGTTCGATCTGCAGAAGATGAGCGATATCGTAGCCGGAGGAAGGACGCGGCAGGAGTCTGTTCGTCTCGGACTTCAGTCCGTGCACCCGACGTGCGAGCTCATTCTGGTACACGATGCCGTACGTCCGTTCGTGTCCAGGCAAGAGATCACCGACGTTGTCGAGGCCGCCAGAGCCCATGGTGCCGCGTCTGTAGCGGTTCCGGTGGTCGACACCTTACGATCCGCAGCCGGCGAGTTCTTCGGACCAACCGTTTCCCGAGCGGGCGTCTTCCGGGTGCAGACTCCGCAGGGATTCGCCCGGACTGTACTGGTCAGTGCGCACGACGCCGCCGCGAAGCAAGGTCTGGAGGCAACGGACGACGTCGAGGTGGCACAGATGGCGGGCCACAACGTTTACATGGTTCACGGCTCTACCGAGAATTTCAAAATTACGACCGCCGGTGACTGGCGCCGCGCGGAGCGGATCTGGGAATCGTGGTCGGCGGAGAATCGATCATGAGAGTGGGCTACGGATACGACGTTCACAGACTGGTTGAAGGCCGCCGCCTCGTTCTAGGGGGCGTCGAAATCGAATATCCCTTTGGGCTGCAAGGACATTCAGATGCGGACGTGGTTTTGCACGCGATTACAGACGCACTCCTTGGAGCGGCGGCGCTCGGTGACATCGGTCGGCATTTCCCGGACTCGGACGCGAGATGGAAGGACGCCGATAGTCGCATGTTTCTTGCGGAGGCGGGTCGAATGATTGGCGCCGCCGGCTATCGCCTATCCAACATCGACGTCACGATCATTGCGGAGAAGCCGCGCATAGAACCACATGCAGGGAGTATGCGCTCAATCATTGCTGATCTTCTGGCGATTCAGGTGTCGCAGGTTTCGGTCAAGGCCACCACGTCGGAAGGGATGGGATTTGTTGGTGAGGGTCTGGGGATTGCCGCGCACGCGGTTTGTCTCCTGGCAGAGGAGCAGGGAGGGGGGTGATCACACCTTATGGGAGAGTTTTTCCTGGAGGTCTTCGAGTGGATCCAGACGCTGTCGCCGCTGGCTGTCTACGTGGCTATTCTGGTTATCGCGTACGGCGAGAACGTCCTGCCTCCCGTCCCCGGTGATATGATCGTCGTACTCGGAGGCTATCTGGCCGGCACGGGTTCCCTGAACATCGGGATCGTCATCGGCCTCGCCACGCTGGGAGGCGCGCTGGGCTTCATGACGATGTATGCGTTCGGCCACATGATCGGCGGCGCCGTGATGGATCCCGACCGTCTGAAATGGATTCCCAAGCGCAGAGTGCGGCGTGCCCAGGAGTGGCTTCGGATGTGGGGCTACGGGGTGATCGCAGCCAACCGATTCCTCAGCGGGCTGCGATCGGTGATATCAATCACGGTTGGAATGGCCAACATGAGCGTCTGGAAAACGATACTGTGGTCTACGGTCAGTTCGGCCGTATGGACATGCCTTATTGCTTTCCTTGGTTTCAAGGTGGGAGAGAACTGGCAGGTTGTCAGCGTCTGGATCCGCCAGTACGGTCAGGCAATCGGGATCGCGATCGTAATATTCATTGTCGCGCAGGTAATCCGGTACCGATTGAACATCAAACGGAACGGCGATGGGGAAGACGGCGGGGGGCGCGTTGACGCGGTTGTGGGTTGATGGGGTCCGTCGATACTTCACCGAATCATAAATTGCGTTTCTTGACACGCGTCTCCGCGAATCAGTAACTTCACAATCTTGGACGTAGTACACGGTTCGACGCTGCTGGCGTAGCTCAACTGGTAGAGCAGCTCACTTGTAATGAGCAGGTTGGGGGTTCGAGTCCCTCCGCCAGCTCTGCCGGACTGGGATTCGGCATTGCGGACTGGGGCAGGTGGCCGAGTGGTTAAAGGCGCCAGACTGTAAATCTGGTCCCGTACGGGTACGGAGGTTCGAATCCTCCCCTGCCCACTGAAGGTTGATTGACTTAATAGTAGCGGGAGTAGCTCAGTTGGTAGAGCATCAGCCTTCCAAGCTGAGGGTCGCGGGTTCGAATCCCGTCTCCCGCTCTCGGAGATGCCGCAAAAGTACCATGGAGCGCCTGGTCGACGTACCGGTTCCCGGTTTGCTGCGGCAGGTCCGTTATCGGATCGCCGCCTTAGCTCAGTGGTAGAGCACTTCCATGGTAAGGAAGGGGTCATCGGTTCAAATCCGATAGGCGGCTCACTCGGAGAACGTATTTCCTAACAGATTTCAGGCTCGGGCGACACCGTCGGAGTCAAAAGCGAAATTCCACTAACACGAAGCGCGGACAAAGTCATGGCGAAGGAGACATTTCAGCGAACGAAGCCGCACGTGAACGTCGGTACGATTGGTCACGTGGATCATGGTAAGACGACACTGACGGCGGCGATCACGCAGGTTTTGTCGAAGCGTGTCACGG
>JABDKH010000061.1 GCA_013002345.1 Rhodothermales bacterium | reverse complement strand
CTGGGTCGAAGAGAGGCATTCGGATCGAACATCACGCAGGCATGTTTGCAGGGTACGGGCGGCTCGTTTGAATGCGGCCAGATTCAGCTCACGGGACTCGGCGCCCAGCCGGTTCCGGGTCTGGCTTACGGCAACATCAGCATGGCAGACTATGACCACGATTCGGACCTCGATCTGCTGGTGATGGGCGACAGGGGACGAGGAGAAGCGATGACGACCATGTATCGCAATGCCGGTTTCGCGAAGAACCTGCCACCGCTGCAGCCGACTGGACTGCAAAGCACGGTTACCGCATCGTCTGCTGAGTTGTCGTGGGAGAGTGCGGTGGACCCGAACAGCCCTTCACCGGGCTTGATGTACAGTGTACGGGTTGGTACAACATCCGGCGGAGTCGATATCGCGTCGCCGCATGCGAATCCGTTTTCGGGCCAGCGGTATCTGCTGGACGAGGGCAACGCCGGACACGGCACGCAGTGGCGCATCGAAGGGCTGGCACCCGGCACGTACTACTGGAGCGTGCAGGCAATAGACAACTCATTCGCAGGGTCACCGTTCGCCGTCGAGCAGACATTCAGCATCGGGGCCTGATGAATATGATCAACCATCTGCAGCGACGGTGGGCGACTCTGATCGTTGCGGTCTTCGTTGGTGCCGCAGGGCTCATCACGAGAGATGCAGTGGCCCAGGCGCCGTTCAGCTATTATCGCGCCCAGACGTTGATCGATGCCGCGAGCTTCGGCGACGTGACGTGGGTTGACCTGGATGGCGACGGGGACGAGGATCTGGTTCTGGTCTCCAGTACGGGTCCCGGATCGCGTACACCCACGTCCACCGTCTTCGAGCAAGTAGGCACCGTTGTTACGACGACTGAGGAGGGCTCGGCGAGGCCGGTGGCGGACTATCGCCGGCTGTCATCACTTGATACCGCGCCGGATCTCTGGCTCGCCGACCTGGACTGGGCGGACTACGACCGAGACGGCGACCTGGACGCCATCGTTTCCGGGACGGGGGAGACGGGAGGCGCATTTACGCCCGTAGTTCACCTCTTTGAGAATGATGGATCGGGTGGTTTTTCGGCGCGAAGCGTGGCAACTATTGCGCCCGTGCTTGGTGTAGCGCGATGGGGAGATTTGGACAACGACGGCGATGCTGATCTTGTCGTGATGGGGCGGAACGTCGCAGGCGAGCCGTCAACCATGTTGTATCGCAATGACGATGGAGCGTTCTCCCCGGTTGAGTCGGATCTTCCCGACCTCGCATTTGGCGATGCAGCGTGGTCGGACATTGATCGCGACGGTGATCTCGACATAGCATTGTGCGGGGCCGCGAACGATGGCTCGCTTTCAACGCAGGTGTTTCTGAACGATGAGCCCGGGACGTTTCGGGAAGTCACGTTCGGTGGTGTCGGCCTCGTCTTCTGTTCACTCGACTGGGGTGATTACGACGAGGATGGCTTTCCCGACCTGTTAGCGTCCGGCGGCACCGCGAGTCATCTGGTTCTCGAGGGTATCACGCACGTCTATCGCAACGCTGCCGGTACCGCGCTCGAAGAGGCTCCATTTAACGTCGAGGGAATCGTCGGAGGTTCTGCGTTGTGGATGGACGTCGACAATGACGGGGCGCTGGACATTCTGACGAATGGTGGGAGCGATCTGGTCTTTGGCAGGGCGGCCGCACGCATCTACCGAAATGAGGGCAGCGGATTTCGTCACGTCTCAAATATTTCCGGCACGTTTCCTGGTCGCCTGGATGCCGGTGACTTCGATGGCGACGGTGATCTTGACCTGGTGATGATCGGTCCCGATAGAGACGGCGTCGCGATCACGAACGTCTTCATGAACGGCGAGCTGGTGGTCAACGCGTCTCCCGACCCACCGTCCGGGCTTTCGTCCAGTGTATCCGGCGGACGGGTCGCACTCCGTTGGTCGGCGGCATTGGACGACAGGACGACGTCGGACGCCCTCACCTACAATGTGCGCGCAGGGACGGCGCCGGGCCTGGGGGATGTGATTTCCGTTCCTCTCGGGCGCACCGGTCGCCCAGCTCGAGCCTCACGCGGAAACGCAGGTTCAAGTGCCGCATGGTCGATTCGGGACCTGCCGAACGGGACCTACTTCTGGAGCGTCCAGGCCGTTGATAACTCCCACAATACCTCCATATTCGCCCAGGAGGAGTCGTTTGTTATTACCGCATCATCCGGGACGAAGCCGGTGTCGGATGAATCAGTTCCTGGTACCCCCGATGCCCTGCGCCTGACGAATCCATACCCGAATCCCATGAACGAGCATACACGGATTCATTACGAGTTACCTCGTTCGGGCGCCGTACGAATCGAAGTCTATGATCTGATTGGACGACGCCTCGTCACGCTGGTGGACCGTACCCACACTTCCGGCTCCCACATGACGAACTGGGATGGTCGTGATGCGTCCGGACAGCACCTGGCCCGCGGGGTCTACGTGATCCGACTATCCGCCTCCGCTGACAACCGCTCTGCACTGATCGTATTGAGACGATAGCAGCGATGACCAGACCGGGCGCACCGATTTCCCGTCAGGCCTGTACCGCGGCGACCTCCACGGGTCGCAACCAGCCGTAGGGATCCTCTCCATCTTTGAGGATGCGGAAGTAGGCCGTCTGAAGCGCCTCGGTGACAGGTCCGCGACGACCGGCCCCGATGGTATGCTTGTCGATCGACCGGATCGGCGTGATCTCAGCAGCCGTTCCCGTGAAAAAGACTTCATCCGCCAGGTAAAGGGCTTCGCGCGGTATCAGCTTCTCTTCAACCTCGAACCCATGGTCGCGGGCGAGCTGGATGATCGAATTGCGTGTGATACCGGGCAGAAGGGAAAGGCTGTCCGGCGGCGTGATAATCGCTCCGTCCCTGACAACGAAGATGTTCTCCCCGCTGCCTTCCGATACAAACCCATCGACCGACAGCATGATACCCTCGTCATACCCGTTCAAGATGGCATCCATCTTTGCCAGTCCGGCATTGATATAATTACCGCCGGCCTTGGCGAGTGACGGGAAGGTGTTCGGAGCCATTCTGCTCCATGAGGAAACATGGACGTCGACACCATTCTCCAGTGCCTCCGGACCCAGATATGCGCCCCACTCCCAGACTGCAATCACGGTCTCGACCGGGTTCTTGAGAGGATTAACTCCCATCGGGCCGACTCCGCGAAACACGACGGGTCGAATGTAGCATGACTCCAGACCCGACTGCTGGATCGTATCGACCACGGCTCCCTCCAGCTCGTCCAGCGAATAGGGGATCTCCATCCGATAGATTTTTGCCGAGTCGATCAGCCGCTGCATATGTTCCTGAAGGCGGAAGACAGCAGAACCCGTTCTCGTTTTGTAACACCGGATGCCCTCGAAGACCGATGTTCCATAGTGGACGACGTGTGACAGAACGTGGATCGTGGCGGACTCGTGCGGTACCAGCCGGCCGTTAAACCAGACCTGTGGTTTCATATCAGAACCAGGTAAGCAATCGGAAAAACTGAACGTGAAGAAAGTACGGCTCGGTGTGCAAAAAGGTTCGTGCGGTTTTCTCGCGTCGGCACGCGGGTGAACCTCCTTTTCGAACGTCACGATCGCGGCAAAAACGCGTGTTTCGCAATCGTGAGAAGGATCTTTAGCGAAGCCTTGACCGTGCCCGAGACGGTGCCCGTAACCTTCGACACACCGATGCGGCGGCGGTAGGAGACGGGGACCTCCATGCATCGAAGTCCCGCACGAACGGCCTTGATTTGCATCTCGATGGTCCAGCCGTACGTCGTGTCTGTCATACCCAGCTGTTGCAGGGCGTCACGACGGATGGCGCGAAACGGCCCCAGGTCTGTAAACCGCGCTCCCCAGAGCAGTCGCATCAGAATACACGCCACGCGGTTGCCGACGATTGCCTGCGGCAGCATCGCTCCGCGTTCTCGTTCGCCTGTCATTCGAGACCCGATGACAAGATCAGCCCTGTCCTCAACTATGGGAGTCACTAGTTCCGACATCTCATTCGGATGGTCGCTGTAATCGCCGTCGAGAAATACGATGATGTCGGGATTCTGCCGATTGGCGTACTCGATCCCGCACAGGCAGGCCCAGCCGTAGCCCATGCGAGGTTCACGCAAAACTGTAGCGCCCGCACTTGCCGCGTTGCGCTCGGTTTCGTCAGTCGACCCGTTGTTTACCACCACAACCTCGTCGACCAGGCCGTCCGGAATGTCACCGACGACAAGACCGATGGATCGGGCTTCGTTGAAGGCTGGAATGATGACGATCGTTCGCACGGTACATGAAGTGCAAGCGTACAGGGCTGCGCGTACGGCAGCGAATCAGTCGTGCGCCTTGGGCAAAACAAATTGAAGTGCCGTTGCGGTCTCTGCATCGAGCACCCATTCAACGTCGAAGCGGCCCACAGATCCGACAAACCCAAAGCCGTTGTCGACATTCGAGAACGCACCCGGTTGTGAAAGTATCTCGGGATCGAAGATTCCACCAGGCGGCACAAACTGGTCGTCGAGAATAACCAGTCGCATTCCAACGCCAAGGAACAGGTAATTTTCGGGTCGAAGATTCTCAAGTATTTTGTTCCGGTCCTCACTGAGTTGAACGACCACCGTCCAACCCGGCTCGGCTGTTGCCCTGTCGTCCGTGGGGTATTCAAAGCGAATGTCCGTGAACGAACTTCGGGGCGACCCCGAGAATCTGTACCACATTTCGATCACAGCCGGTGCGCGCTCAACGCCGCTCCAGAGCACGTTCTGTGTGACCTCAACTGCGCCGCTCGAAAACACAAGGCGCCGGGGTTCGGCGATACTTGCTGAGGGGATACCGGGTACCGTCGTTTCTGCGACCGAAGCCTGCCCGTCGGACCGCACGAACTCGAGACGATAGGTATGCTCTGGCTCAATTCTCAGAGGAGCATAGAAGACGTGCCCTCGCGAGCCATCCCGAAACACGAACAGTGAATCGTTCCATTGCACGCGCTTGTTTGTGTTGATGTCGGTGGATGACACGCTGGCGTCAATGGCGCCCTGCTCCCGAACGATGAGGCTCGTGTCTATCGGGATTACGCGCACGTACTGAGTGTCCGCATTCATATCGAGAGAACCGTAGACGCTGTAGATCCGATCGCTCTCGACAAACGGGTTGACCGATTCGTCGCATCCGGCAAGTGCCAGTGCCGTCAGGGCAAGGATCAACATTGCACACACGAGAAGACCCTGTTCTGAGAGATACTGTGAGGTTGGCATTGCGGTGCGCTCAGTCGACCTCGAGTTTGATTCCAAGGGACGGAATCAGAGGCAGTTGATTTACTCGACTCAGCGTGAACAGGTCCATGTAGAACAGGTTGTTGCGATCGTACACATTGATCACTCCGGCCTGAAGGGTGAGAGCGGCACGATTCAGTCTGAATGTCCGATCAACCGATACATCCAGGCGATGGTACGACGGGAGCCTGCCGGCGTACGGCTCACCATACAGGACGCGGGTGTCGCCCGGCTCCTGCCGGACATCGGTTTCACCGTTAATCAAGACAAACTTGTCGAATCCAATCGATTGACTGAACGGCAATCCGGACCCGAACTGCCAGCGAATGCTCAGGGCAAATCCCTTGAATTCAGTACTCGCCAGAGCGCTAATCTGGTGTTCGCGATCGTGAGGTGGGGAATACTCCTGCGTCGTGTCACCGAACCAGAGGGGTATCGCATCTCCCGTGGCTTCGTATGTGACTCGAGAATATCCGTAGGAAAGAAACCCGAAGAACCAGCCGCGGTCGATTCCCACGCGGATATCGCTGCCGTAGACGGTACCGTCTGCAGGCTGCAGGTTCGTAGTGAAGCGCGGGAACGCCGACCATTCAGGCACGGACAGGTCGGTCAATTTCTTCCAGTAGCCTTCGATCGATAGATCCAGTCCAAAACTCGGGCTCAGCTTGTATCCGACGATCGCGTGTGTAGCCGACGGAACAAGTCGCAGCGGCGCTCCGGACCAGGCGGTGAATACATCGCCCGCGTCGCGACGATCGTTAAGTCCAACGATCTGTTGATGATACTGCCCGAATGCCCCGCTCAATTGATGAGACCCCGATTTCCACACGATTCGAAATCGCGGCTCGAGGAAGGTCTTTGACTTGCTCGGGAACGCATGCAAGCGTAATCCTGGCTGCACAACGAGATCATCCGTCACCCGAATCTCAGGCTCCAGATATAGTCCCGCCTCCGTCACGAATTCCTGCTCCGTCTCGATATTCTGGAACTGTCCTCCGAGATCACTGTCAAGCTCGGATGACTGGACAAAGAGCCCCCAGTGCACGTCCGTTCGTGTCGTGAAATATGTAACGTTTGCCGATCCATTGAACATCGAAATTGAGGAGGTTCGGATCGGATCATTTCGTGGTCCCAGTTCCTGGTCAAGGCGAGAGATCGACAGCACGATCTCTGCGAAGACCGGCATACTTGATGGCAGTACGATGAATCGGGTTCCAACGGCAAGATTCTCCCAGTTCACCTGGCTGGTCGTATCTGAATCGATATCGGCGAACTCCTCCTGAAGGCCCACGACACCGCGATCGGTGGTGCGAATACCTGTGACGGACAATTGACTGGTCGTGCTCAGGGTGGCGTGCAGTTTCCCAAACTGATCGCCGAAGCGGAACGGCAGGTTCTGGTCGATGAGACGAGCGGCACCCTGATCGATGACCGACTGACGAGCCGATAGAATTACGGACAGCCGGTCCCGCACGATAGGACCCTCGATTCGAGCAGAACTGACGAACGGTGCCACCGTCGCGGCAGCGTTCACTCGTCGCTTGTTACCGTTGCGGGTGGAGATGTCGACAACCGACGACAATCGACCGCCGAAGCGGGCTCCGAATCCGCCGGCATATATGTCCGCGTTGCGAACGATATCGGCCGGGAAAGCGGAATAGAATCCGATGATGTGGAACGGCTGATATAGGAGCATGCCATCCAGTTGCACCAGATTCTGAGTCGGTTCGCCTCCCCGAATGAAGAGTTTTCCGCCGCGGTCCCCTGTAGAAACGACGCCGGGAAGGGTTGTGATGTAGTTGACAAGATCTGCTGACACGTCGGGGGCAGGAATCAGCTCAATATCCTGCGGACTCACGCTCTGAAGACCTGCAGTAACGCTTGCGGGTTGGCGCGCGCGCTCCGCCTCGATGACCACTTCGTCCATTTCCGCTTGACCCGTTCGAAGCCGGATATTCCTGGTCATGGTCTGTCCGCCGAGCAGAGAAAGGGTATCACGTTCGGTTTCAAAGCCGATGAACGACGCGGTGAAAACGTACGTCCCCGCGGGGATGCGAGGGACGATATAGAATCCTTCAGAATCGGTGGCGGCGCCTCGAACACTTCCGTCCGGGCTCTGGAGGATGATATTGACGCCCAGCAAGGATTCCCCGCCGTCGTCATCAACGACAAATCCTCGTAGCGTTGCCGTCTGTGCCTGGACGCTGAACGAGGTTGAGAAAAGAACCAGGATGGCGAGAAGAAGTGTCCTGGTGTTTTCGAAAGGAGAGGCCAATTAATGATCCGTCGGATTCATTTCGCAAGACGCGCTCTGCGGTGTACGGGACCGCCTAATTAAGAGCATACTTGGCAAAGAAGAAAGGACGTCTCGGGCTCCCTTCACGATGTCTCAGAAGTCTGCGCAGATAACGGCCGCCTGACCGTCATTGCCGGGCCTCCAGGTCGCCGACT
>JABDKH010000060.1 GCA_013002345.1 Rhodothermales bacterium | reverse complement strand
TCGCCGTCGTACCGTGGGGGTTCGGCAAGTGGTTCGGTTCGCGCGCGAAGATATTGCGTCAACTACTCGACGACTTTGGTCCCGATTCGTTCTTTCTGGGAGACAACGCCAACAGACCTGCCATCGGCCCTCGTCCGCGACTATTCGCACACGCTGAGGCGCACGGCTTCCGCGTCCTCCCCGGGAGCGACCCACTTCCCTTTCCGGCGGAGTGCCGGCGAGCCGGGCGCGCCGGCTTTGCACTCTCCGGCGATCTTGATCTCAATCGACCAGCCCAAGATCTCAAACAGAAGCTGATCGACCGCAACAACAGCATCAGAACCTTCGGCGAACTCGAAACTCCGGTCCGATTCCTGGCCAACCAGCTCAACATGCAGCGAGCGAAACACTCAACAACGACGACCTCCTGATGAAGGTGCTCGTCATATCTCCACAGCCGGTCTTCCAGCCTCGTGGGACACCGCTCAGCGTTTACTATCGCACGCTCGTAACGGCCGAACTAGACGCCGACATTGATCTTCTGACGTACGGAGAGGGGGCGGACATCGACATACGCCGGGTGAGAATCGTTCGCATTCCACGCTTCCGTGTTCTCGGAAACGTGAAGGTCGGACCTTCGATGCTCAAGCTCTTTCTCGACGTCTGGCTGTTCTTCAAGACAGTCGGGCTACTTCTCACGCGGAAATACGACTTCGTTCATGCCCACGAGGAAGCGGTGTTCTTCTGCGTCTTGCTCAAGCCGCTATTTCGATTTCGATATGTCTACGACATGCATTCGTCGCTTCCACAACAGTTGAAGAGCTTCGAGTTCACCCGATCGAAATTGATCATCTGGATATTCGAGGCTCTTGAAAAGAAGGCTTTGCGTTCGGCGGACGCGGTTATCACGATATGTCAGGATCTGTACGACTACGCAGAACCTATCCTGCAGGGCAGGTGCCCGCATGTCATGATCGAGAACTCCCTGCTGGATCCTGTCCAACTGATCACTCCACGGGATGAATCAAAAGAAGAGCGCGTCGCGATACCGCTCCCTGGCGACCATCGCCTGGTCGTCTACGCCGGGACGCTTGAACCGTATCAGGGAATTGAGCTTCTTCTGGAAGCGTTTGCCGCGCTGGCAACAAGATTAGACGATGTGTCGCTGGTGATTGCTGGAGGAAAACCGGCACAGATCGACCACTACAGGGCCATGGCACAAGACCTCGACATCAACGCGCGATGCCACTTTACGGGTTCGATATCAAGAGCTGCCGCGATGCATCTCAATGGACAGGCCAGCGTCCTCGTATCACCCAGGACCGTGGGTGGCAACACGCCACTCAAAGTCTATGAGCAACTCGCGTCGGGGATTCCTCTCGTTGCAACCGACATTCACTCCCACACGCAGGCGCTGAACGAGGACGTGGCATTTCTCGTCAGGCCCGACGCCGACTCGTTCAGTGACGGACTCCTGCGTGCGTTGACGAGTCAAGACCAGGCTCGAAAGAAGGTGAAGAACGCTCTCGCGTTGTACGCCGAGAAGTATTCGCGCGAGACTTACGTCGGGAAGATGAAAATCATACTTGAAGCAGTCGACGGATGTGTGGCATAGCAGGCATCGCCAGGTTTTCGGGTAGACCAACGCCCACCATTGAAACGTTAGCGTCGATGGTAGAGACGCTGCATCATCGTGGTCCCGACGATGATGGTCTCGAAATCGTCAACGGCGTTGCTCTGGGAATGAGGCGCCTGTCCGTCATTGATATTGAGGGGGGTGCGCAGCCCGTCTTCAACGAAGACCGATCGATTCGCGCCGTGTTCAACGGCGAAATCTACAATTACCGTGATCTGAGGAGCGAACTCTCGCGACTAGGTCACGGTTTTCGGTCCGAGTCCGACTCCGAGGTGATCGTCCATGCCTATGAGGAGTACGGGCTAGATTTCGCGGGGCGTCTCAACGGGATGTTTGCGATCGCGCTTCACGACGTTCGGGCGGGTCGAGTGGTGCTTGTCCGAGATCCGGTGGGGATCAAGCCGCTCTACTACTGTTGCAGCCCGGATGACATCGTATTCGGATCCGAAGTCAAGGCTTTGCTGGCCAGCGGCCTCGTTCACAGCGTACTGAATATCGACGCGCTGGCTGACTTTCTTGCCTGGGAATACGTCCCCGCACCGCAGACACTTCTCCGTTCGGTCCGGAAGCTCGAGCCGGGCACCATGATCGACATAGACCTCCGTGCGCCGGATCCCAGACCTGTGCAGTACTGGAATGCTCCCACGTACCCGGGTGAGACGCAGCGACCGGAGCGCGAGTGGGAAGACATGGTGACCGAACAGATTCGACGCTCCACCACACAGCAGATGGTCAGTGACGTTCCGCTGGGAGCATTCCTGTCGGGCGGCGTCGATTCTTCACTGATTGTGTCGGCCATGGGTGATGCGCGGACGTTCAGTATCGGATTCGAGGACCCGTCCTACAACGAGCTCGACTGGGCACAGAGGGTCGCGCGCCACCTGGGCGTATCGCACGTGCAGGAGACTATCGGGCCCGACGTCGCCCACCTGTTCCACGACCTGATGCATTTCCTGGACGACCCCATCGGTGACTTCTCCATATTTCCCACCTTCCTCGTCTCAAGACTGGCCCGGCGCCACGTTACGGTAGCCTTGAGCGGAGACGGTGCCGATGAGCTCTTCGGTGGATACGAGACGTATTCGGCCGCGCGCATCGCGCGGCTGTACGATGCCATACCACGAGTGGTCCGCCAGCGACTACTTGAGCCTACAATCGGCGCCGTTCGGCCACGTTCAAGAAAGAAAGGCCTGATCAACAAGGTGAAGCGCTTCGTTGAGGGTGCCGGTCATTCGACCGCGCTTTCACACGCACGCTGGCGGCTCTTCGCCGCCGAGGCAACACTGCAGCAACTGTTCACACCCGACGCCCTGGCAGATCGAAATACAGAGACGGGCGACCATATCGTTCGACTGCTGGACGAGGCGAAACACCTTACGCCTGTGAACCGCTCTCTGTATGTTGACTTCAAGAGCTACCTCAGCGACAACATCCTGACGAAAGTTGACCGCATGTCGATGGCCGTTTCGCTCGAGTCACGGGTGCCGTTTCTGGATATCAACATGGTTGATCTCGCCTTTCAGATTCCGGACGACCTGAAAGTCCGGAGCACGTCGACCAAGATCCTGCTCAAGCGAGTAGCCTCCAGGCAGATTCCACCAGAGTGTGCAAACCGTCCGAAGGAAGGGTTCAGCATTCCGATCAAGTCGTGGCTAGGAACGGGTTTTCGTCCGTTGATGGAAGAGTATCTGGATGAGAGAAGACTGGCGACACAGGGGATATTTCGCACCGACACGGTGTCAAGGTTAAAGTCGGAGCACCTGCAGGGGACGGCCAATCATAGCCACTTGCTATGGAGTATGATCGTTTTTCAGGCCTGGAGCGAGAGATGGTACGACGGCAAGACACAGACCGGCGCGGCGTGATAGCAGCATGACGACTCCAGGGAGCCTACAGCGCAATCCTTCGGCCGCGGCCGAACGTGAATACGATCTCATTGTCGTTGGCGGTGGTATCTACGGCGTGATGCTGGCCTTCGAGGCGTCGGCCCGCGGTGTCTCCGTCTTGTTACTGGAGAGAGATGACTTCGGCAGCGCCACCAGCTTCAACAGTCTCAAGACCATCCATGGCGGACTTCGACATCTCCAGCGGCTGAACCTCCGACAACATCGGCTTTTCGTAAACGAGCGGAGGTGGTTTTTACAGCAGTTCCCCGACCTCGTACAACCCCTGCCCGTGCTGATGCCGCTATACAACGCCGGGCTGCGTCGGCCGGGCGTGATGCGAATGGCCTTGACCATCGATCACCTCCTTTCCGTCGATCGAAACAGGGGCCTTCCCGCCCACAGATCCATACCGCGGGGAACTATCATCTCGGCGTCGGAAGTGAAACGCCTCTATCCGGATGTCGAAACCAGAGGCCTCGGCGCCGGGGCACTTTGGTTCGATGCATGCATGCCCGATTCGCATCGGCTGATCATCGAGGTCCTTCGTGCAACCTGTCGGGCAGACTCCGTAGTCCTGAACTATGTGTCCGCATCCGATCTGATGACCGCCGGTGGGCGAGTAGTGGGCGTGTACGCCGTCGATCATGTTGACGGAACAGAGCTTGGATTCAAGGCGCCTCTCGTGGTGAATGCGGCAGGCCCGTGGAGCCGGGACGTGGGGCGGGCATTCGACCGCGACCATCCCGAGCTCTTTCGGTTTTCGGTCGCGTGGAATGTTCTCCTCGATCGGGAAGCTCTCTCCGATCATGCGCTGGCAGTAGCACCTTCTCATGCCGGCGGACAGGTCTATTTCCTTCACCCGTGGAAGGGTCGTCTGTTGATCGGTACGGGTCATGCAAGTCGGGACGCTTTATCCCAAGAACCGGATCCCTCGGAGGCAGAGCTACGCACCTTCCTTGACGACATCAACGATTCCGTACCGGGAATCGCGCTAACAACGGACGACATACTGCACGTCTTTTCCGGATTCCTGCCGGTCAAACGCGAGCGGACGACAGAGCTGACTTCCGATTCCTCCATTGTAGATCACGGCAAGGCGGGAGGCCCGACAGGCTTATTCAGCGTTGCGGGAAACAGGTTTACGGCATCGAGAAACACCGCACACCGCCTGGTGTCGCGGCTCTTTCCGGGCTTGGCCGACCACGGCGCAGCCGGAATTCCGAGGGATGAGACCATCGGCAAGCGGACTGCGGAGACCGGGTACGCGTACGAATGGTGGCCGGAACAGCTGGACGCGTCAACGCGGGAGATGCTCAAGCGCACCATCGCCGAGGAGGCCGTCATGCATCTGGACGATCTGATCCTCCGCCGGACGTCGATCGGAGATAACCCGGCCCGCGCCCTGGCGCTGGCCGCCGAACTATCGACCCTCTTCGAATGGGATCAACCCCGTCGGCGGCAGGAGCTGCAGAGAATCAACACCCACTTTAGCTGGATGTCGACCGACTGCTACTCTGAGTAAAGCGATTCAAGAACCGGCCGCAGGGCATCCGTCCACTCACGATATCCTTCGTCACTGAGATGGAGGGAATCCGACACAAACAAACTGCTGCGCGGCCTCCCGTCCGGAATCAGCATCAGCGATGCGAGATCAACGTACCCGAGCAGTGAATCGGACTCAGAGTATGTACGGATGAGATCATTCGCCTCGGCCATCTGCGGCCAGACCGACCAGCGACTTGGGCTCGGTTTGATCGAGACAAATAGAATGAACGGGCGCTGCCCCGCATCACGAACGTATGAAACGAAGTTGCGATAGTCGCTCAGTACTTTCGCCGGACTTTTGCCATCGTTTACGTCATTGTCGCCCGCGTAGAATACAATTATCTGTGGCGCGTATGGCAACACGACTTCTGTCACAAAATGATTGACGTCCGAGATGTGAGATCCCCCGAATCCCCTGTTGAGGATAGGGAACTCCGAAAACAGCGAGTCCGTTGGCCAGAGCCGAATACTGGAACTACCCACGAACAGGATTGGATTGGCAGGTGGTGGGGTCGCACGGTCTATTTCGCCGAAAGATGCGATCTTTGCGTCAAAGCGGTGAGGATCCGGGGGCCGCGGACCGTTGAGCCTCGGATAAATCAGGGCTCCGGCCACAACTGCGAGCAGTCCCAGAATTAACGCGGCAATCGCGACAAACTTCCACCGCGGCTGGTTCTTGACGGTCATTCGATTCCTGGTCTTATAGTCCGGTGACGGATCGGTCTACCGCGTAAGTTACTCAGAAGAACGACACAGTCCCTCCGACGACGGACAACTGTGCTCGAAGGCCCACCAAGAATCCGTTTGACTCCGTTTAGAAAGGTGATCAGAACTACCACGACGATGAATCATGACTGAAACATCACACTGGCAGCTGCAGATGTTTCAGAAGACGCTCAAGAAGAAGCTTCGCCTGAAACACCTTCGGCATATTCTTGGGACGCTGCGAGAAGACGCGAAGTGCCTTCTGGTCACATGCGGGGACAACAATGGGGCGATCAACTACTACCTGAGAGAGTTGGGGGGCGAATGGTCATTTGCGGACCTTGAACCGGATGGTATCGGCGAGATGAGCGATCTGCTCGGGGTCGACGTTCTGCTTGCCAGACAGGACCAGATCCCTTATCCAGACGGGAGCTTTGACTGGGTCGTGGCAATTGATGCACATGAACACGTATCGCGACCCGACCTGTTCACGGCGGAACTCTACCGCATCATGAAGGACAATGGCCGTATTGTGATCACTGTACCCGGGGGAGATCCGACCCGGACCGTGAATCGAATCAAGAACTGGATCGGGATGACTAAGGATAAGTATGGTCACGTCAGAGACGGCTTCAGCACGCTTGAGCTGAACACTCTTATGCAATCCTCGGGATTGGAGCCTGGCCGGGACGTTACCTTTTCTCGCTTCTTTACGGAAATGATCGAGCTCGCGATCAATTTTGTTTACGTTAAAGTGCTTTCCCCTGGAGGGCCCGAGCCCGTCAGGACCGGAACCATCGCACCTCAGACGCTGGACCAGATTCAGTCCATCCGGAAGACCTACAGGATGTATGCCGCAGTATATCCTCTGTTCTGGCTCGTATCCCAATTGGATCGACTGCTGTTCTTCTCTCCGGGATACGTCGTCATGGTGCAGGGCCGCAAGGATGAGGTCCCTGCATGAGCAGCAAGAGGATCCTCGTCACCGGCGCAGGTGGCTTCATTGGACTTGAGCTTTGTGAACACCTGGCCGCCGCCGGACACCAGGTCACGGGCGTCGATGTTCGGTACCCGACTGGAGGCTCGTCTTCCGCATTCGAAAGACATACGATGGACTACCGGGACATCGGCACGACTGAATCGCTGATGCGCGGTCAACATGTCGTCGTCCATCTTGCCAGTGCTCACCTTGACGTAAAACTGAGTGACGAAGTGTACTGGGATGTGAATGTCCGCGGACTCAGCGATCTCATGAGTATTGCCGTCGCCGAAAGTGTCGAGCGCTATGTTCACGTCAGCTCGGTTTCCGTATACGGTAACCTGGAGTTTTGGCCGGCAGACGAAGAGTCTCCGTGCCACCCGCAATCAATCTACGGAGAGACCAAGCTGGCGGGTGAGGCGGAGGTTAGAGCTTTTTGCGACCGAACCGGACTGCCTGCCGTGATCCTGAGACCGACATGGGTCTATGGAGCAACGTGTCCGCGTACACAAAAGCTTTACCGCGCGCTTCGCAAGGGTACCTTTCCTATGATTGGCGGTGGAGCGAACGTTCGTCATCCCATATACATTACGGATCTGTTGCAGGCCCTCGACCTCGCTATGGGTCAACCCGTTGCGGGCAACGAGACGTACATTATTGGCGGTGACCAGGTCGTGGCTACAACGGACCTTATAGACACGATGTGCAGTGTGTTTGGACTTCGGAAACCGTGGATTCGGGTACCGCACCTTGCCGGGCAGGTGGCGGCACGAGTCATCGAATCGGGCTCCGCCATAATCGGTGTCGACCCGCCGGTCTCACGACGCACTCTCGAGTTCTTCAACACCAACAATGGATTCGATATTTCAAAGGCGCGGAGCGAGCTCGGGTTTGCGCCCAGATACACACTGGAAGAAGGCCTGTCGGACTGTCGGGCGGCGATCGTCGCGATGAAGAATCATAATC
The DNA here is from genome assembly GCA_013002345.1 of Rhodothermales bacterium. Taxonomy (NCBI): domain Bacteria; kingdom Pseudomonadati; phylum Rhodothermota; class Rhodothermia; order Rhodothermales; species Rhodothermales bacterium. Next base: position 689 of record JABDKH010000060.1, on the reverse strand, counting down.
AGGAGAACGAACACTAACGAATATGTCAGGAATCACAGCTCCTACGGATGCGGACGTCAGAGTCCGCGAATCCATTTACGAATATTGGAATGAGCACACACTCGGTCTCCAGTACGTTACCGATAACAGCATTGAGATCGGAAGCCGGGAGTTCTTCGTCCACATCCAGCAGTGGATGAACCCGTACAAGTTTCCATGGATCATGGATCGCATAGATCGAGAGGCGGAACTTCTTCAGGGAAAACATCTTCTCGAGATAGGCTGTGGTATGGGCTTTGACAGCCTGGAATTCCTCAAGCGCGGTGTGCGTGTCACGTCGACGGATCTGACACCCAATGCGGTCAAGATGACGCTTCGCCACTTTGAAATGGAGGGCGTCAAGGCCGAGGAGGTCCGTGTCGAGAGCGTCCTCGATCTCAGTTTTGAGGATAACACGTTCGACGCCGTCTGGGCAAATGGCGTCGTCCACGCGACTGGAGATACGCAGCTTGCGATCAATGAGATACGCCGGGTATTGAAACCGGGCGGGCGCGCGATCATATCGCACTTCTACCGAAAGCCTTCCTGGATGTACTCCCTCAAGCAGATCCGCGGAGTAAACATCGAGTTTGAGGAGGAAGACCCGCCGGTCAATGATTTCCTGACACAGCAGGAATGCGAAGACTTCTTCAGCGGTTTCGACATCGTCG
>JABDKH010000059.1 GCA_013002345.1 Rhodothermales bacterium | reverse complement strand
ACCTCTGCCGCAGTTCACGGTAATCCGCCTGAGGGTTTCTGCCACCACTTCGGTCAATGCGCCCGGTTCGAATCGCCACGACCAGTTGCCCGTCGCTTCTCCGGGGACATTCATTCTGGCTTCGGTTCCGAGCCCGAGTACGTCCTGCAGCGGGAAGACCACCGAGTCGGCTACGGACATGGCCAGCGCGCGAATGAATCGCCAGTGCAGATCGGGTTCATTGCCTGTCGAAATGTTCAGGTAATCGCGACAAAACCGACGCGCCTGCGCGACTTGCTGCTCGTCCTGAGTGCTCAAGTCGCTCCGGTACCAACCGTGAACGGTGTCGTTGTCATGCGTACCCGAGTAGGCCACAAGATTCCGATGGAAGTTGTGCGGAAGGAATTTGTCGTCTGCGTCGTTGTCGAATGCAAACTGCAATACGGCCATCCCCGGGAAACCGTATCGCTGCATGAGCTCCACCACTTCCTGGGTGATCAGGCCCAGATCCTCTGCTATGATTGGCATGGAGCCGAGGCGGCGTCTTAGCGTCTCAAACAGATCTGGCCCCGGACCTTTGGCCCACCTGCCTTTGATTGCCGTAGGTTCGGTGGCCGGCACCTCCCAGTATGCTTCGAAACCTCGAAAGTGGTCCAGGCGCACGACGTCAACCTGTTGAAGGACAGATTGAAGTCGGCGCGTCCACCATTCGTACCCACGCTCCTCCATGATGTCCCAGCGATAAATCGGGTTACCCCATCGTTGGCCCGTCTTGCTGAAGTAGTCAGGCGGTACGCCCGCTACGACGGTCGGCTCACCATCAGCATCAAGCTGGAACAGGTCCGGATGCGCCCACACGTCCGCACTGTCATGAGCAACATATATCGGGATGTCACCCACCACCCGGATATCACGATCGTTGCAGTAGCCACGAAGCCGGGCCCACTGATCGGAGGCAATGAACTGCCAGAAACGATGTTGTTCGACCTTGTCCGCCAGCTCAGCCGACGCGTTCCTCAATGCGTTCGCATCGCGGTCGCGCAACTCCTCCGGCCATTCCGTCCACGGAACGTCGTCGAACCGGGCTCGAATCGTCATGAACAGCGCGTAGTCGTTAAGCCAGCCGGACTCACGCGCGCAAAACGCACTGAAGGCGTCGCGCATTTCCGCCGGGTCCGCTGCCTCGAAACGAGCATGCGCGGCGCGGAGTAAACGCGACTTGTACGAGATCACCTCTGCAAAGTCGACCTGTGATGTGGGCAACAACGGAAGAGAGTCAAGGTCGCGATCCTCAAGCAGGCCGTTCTCCAGCAGCAGGTCGGGACTGATAAGAAGCGGATTGATGGCAAAGGTCGACGGGCTGGAGTACGGAGAATATCCGTGGCCCACGGGTACAAGCGGAAGCGATTGCCAGAGCTTCTGGTCTGCGCGGACAAGGAAATCAGCGAACTCGTAGGCCGCGGGTCCAAAGTCACCAATTCCGTAACGGCACGGAAGAGAAGTGATGTGCAGGAGAATTCCGCTTGCTCGGTAATCGGCCATGAAGTGAACGGTTCACGGAGTTTCGAGTGAGATCCCGACGATACATCCGGGAGGGCGTTCAAATATAATCGAGGGTCCGCCTAAGGAACGGTGAATGTGACAATAATGTCTCATTTGGTGAGTTACACTGTGGGCTTCCCGGGTATCGTAACAACCGGGATTGTATGTCCGTACCCGACCCGGTAACCTGATGCAACCATGAAAGAAATACTCAACTCGCTGGAAGTGGCCGACTACGACTTTGTAGCGGCTCTCATGAAGAACTGGGTCAATTTCACCGATGATGCCGAGGTGGACCGACGCATCCGAGCGTTTGAGGCGTCGGGATCGGAGGAAGATCGGGCGCGGGTGGTGGAGAAGCTTGAACGGGAAATCCGTTATCTGGGGAGCTCCGATATCGCCTACGTGATGCGGTACGTCACAGGTCGCGAACCCGGCGTGAGTTTTCGGGAGATCCTTCGCGACGTCGCCCATACGCTGAAGGTGCGACCCGACCGGCTCGGTACGGATCGGGAGGTCACGATTGACCTGGTGCATCAGTATGCGACAAGTCAGTTTGCCGATCTTTCGGCCGACGAGCAGCAACGAATGCTCGAGGATCTAGGAGTGGAGAAGGAGAAGGCCACGGCGTTTCTGATGCGCTCCGCCGGTGTGTTCGCGCTGCCGGTCATGATCGAGGCGTTCAGCGCCGTGATTGTCGAAGGCCTGATCAAGCGCGTCGTGCTCGCGACGATTGCGAAGTTCCTGGGCGAGCAGGCGGCGCAGAAGATCTTCCTGTGGGTCGCGGGCCGATTCCCGTGGTGGCTGAAGTGGGTAGGTCCGGCCGCCTGGACCGCATCGGTCAGTTGGACTGCTCTCGATCTCCAGGGTCCGGCAATGAGGAAGACGGTCCCGGTCGTTCTGTATCTGGGATTGTGTTGCGTCCGTCAGTCGGTACCGGCGGCTGAATAGCGGAATCATCGGCATGACCAGACTTCTGGTAGACCTCGAACAGCTGCCGGAGCAGCAGGTCGGCCTGGTCGGCTGGCAGATCTACAATCATCGGGAAGTGCATGGCCGATGCGCCGGCGGTATCCACATAGAACGTCTTCAGATTAAGGCGTCGCTGGAAGATGGATTGGGTCACGTAGAAAACGTGGAATTTCTCGATCGGGATGTACCACATCATTCGCCGGATGAAACCGCGCCGAATCACGAGGGCATGATCGGACGCGGCATAGCCGTGATGCCTGTACTGGAGATAGGCCCACGCGATGATCAGCGGAATTAGCGTGAACGCCCAGACCGCCGGCTGCCACCAGAACGAGACGGTCGTCGCAATCGCCGCCAGCACGAAGCCGTATCGTATCGACATTCGTCGGATCGTGAGTCGGGACACCGGCAGCAGCCTCTCGGGCCACACCACCGGGAAGATCAGCTTTTCAATCGGTCGGATCTCAGCGGCTTTTGCGAACGGGACAGCTACCTGGTGCCCATGCTCGCGGACATTAAGTCCCATAGTTTGCAGTTCCAGAGCTCGCCAGCCAAAACGGCTCATCAACGGATTTGTCCGATAGATCAGCGTCTGGATCTTCTTGAGGGGGATCGTTCCCTCGGCGATAGTCAGCAGGCCATGTTTCTTGTGGAGCCGGTTGCCTTCCAGGCTCAAGCGGAAGTCGTAGAACTTGTTCAGGTTGACAAGGATGCCGCTGGCCCACGACAACAGCGCAGCAGCGACGATGCCGCCAAACGCTGCCATCCACGGAGATCGAATGACCATTGCCGTCCATTCCCCGAAGCGACCTCGTGTCAGGAAGTCGGCGAGTACTTCCGGGTCCGGTTCAAAGAGCTGCAGTGCCGAGAAGATGATGGCGATGTAGAGCAGGGAAAACCGAAAGACTCCCGACAGAAGAACACGTTCAAGCGTGAGGCGGATGAGCGGCTGTACGTCCGGCGTGGCGACAGCTGGTGCCACCGACGAGTCAAGGACGGTTGTCTCGCCGGGGTCGTCGCCCTGCACGTGTAGCTGGAGAATCCGGATGGCTTCCCGAATGCGATTTGCCTCGGGCACCGAAACGTATTCGAGCACGCCCTCGGCCGAATCGCTGCCCGCCGTCACGACTTTTACTCGTGCCGTGCCAAGCAGGCGGGGGAGGAGCTTCCGCTCGATTTCGATGTTCTGGATTCGATCGACGGGAATATTCCGGCGTCGCCGCGTCAGTACACCGCTGTGAATCACCAGCTCCTTTGGCGTGATCCAGTACCGGAACCGCTGATACTGCAGGAAGATGAGGGGGAGCGTGATCAGTCCGTACAGAACCGCGAACCCCAGGTTGAACCAGCTTGTCGTCGACGGCGAACGCACAACCGGAAGCAGCAGAATGACGAAACCGGGGAGACTGAGGATGACTCGCTGGATCAGCGTCATCGGATGAAGACGCTTCACGTCCACGCCGGGTACGTCTGTTTCCATCGGCTTCAGGGCGCTAGATCGTGTCTTCCAGGATGAAGTTCTTCAATTCGTCTCGCAGCCGTTCGGCCTCCTCGAAGTCGAGACCCGGCAGGACGACGTCACTGCTTCTCGTGCCCGCCGTGTGGACGATGAGCTTCCCGAGGTCGAACTCTCTCTCGATGATGTCCTGCGAAACATCCAGGTGCTGGATTCGCCGCAGCGGAACGACCGTACGCACCCGATTGAAGACGCCTCGCTCAAGGAACAGCACTTCGTCGCGCAGAGCGTATCTCCAGAAACGATACCACAGTCTAGGAAATACGACCCCGAACAAGACAGTGATCACAATCGCGACTCCTGTAGCGAGTCCCAGTGGAAGCAGACGCTCGTCACGGAAGATCGATGTAACATCGTACACCAGGGCTAGAAGGATGAGAATGGACCCAAACAGCATCATCTTGATCATCCAGACAGTCCGCGCTGACGGATGCAGCGGCTTTAGCGCGGTCGACAGATCGCCTCGCGGCGTTGAAGTTGTCTGGGGCATGACCGGTTCGAGCATCATTGTCGAGGGGACGTGCGCTGGTGCACTCCCGTGGGTGGAGGCCGATTGGCTTTCTGGAATCCGACGGGTCAGCGGTGGACCGATCCGCCGTTTCGTCCAAAATACGACATCGGATGCGCCTGAACAGGAGATCGGTTCACTTCACACAGAGCACGCACAGTCGCAGGGTGCGTCCTACTGTCTCCGATATTGTTCGCGCGCGCGACTACTGCGGCTGGTCGCTCGAATTCGCAGGGGACAGCAGTGCTGCCGCCCGGGCCTTTACTCGCACCTCCTCGGAGCTACGGGGCGAGAGCACGCGCAGGAAGCGAAGGTGTGAGTCGGCCTTGTCCGGTTTGCCGAGAGCGATGTACGTTTGTGCCAGCTCGAAATGCGCGATAAGAAGGGTGTTGTCCAGTTTGAGGGCCTTTTCAAGATATGCTTGCGACTGCTCGAGGCTTCCGTCCGGAACTCCTCCAAACAACGCCCTGGCCGCAAGCTTCTGGATCCACGACAACTGCGCGACCTCGCGGTTGAAAATGCCTGCAACCATGTAGGCCAGCGCATAGGTCGAGTCGAGGGTGATTGCGCGCGTGTAGTACTCCTCGACGGCTCGTCCAATTTTGACCTTGTCTCTGCCGCCACTGAATTGCGCCATCTTGCCGTTTGTCGCGGCCAGAATGAACCACGACGCCGCCTGCTCCGGATACGCGTCACGGAGCTTTTCTGCATGATCAATCGCCACGCGATACATCTCTTCTGCCTCGTCCCGCCTGCCCTCTGCCTCCAGATCCTGTGCTATTTCGTTGGCTGCGACGGCTGTCTTGAACAACACGGACAGAGTGGGGGTGGCGGTGCGCGCCTTCGAGTACGCCTCAAGGGCACCGACATTTTCGAAGTGGGCATATAGCGAATCGCCGACCTCCTCGAAGGATCGCTGTCCCAGGGCCGGCGCGTTGATCAGCAGGCACACCAGCAGAAGGGTAACCGTCAGGGCGCAATTTCCGTGCGTTCGATTCTGAATCATGTAGGGGGCACCTTTGTGTGGGCGGATGCGTACGCCGAGCCTCTGCTTCGGTTCGCGATGCGGGCCACGCTTGATTCCGGCAGGGGGGCATCTTATTTATGAAACGTATTCACGCCGAGAGCAACCCACCGTAGTAACCCCGAATAGACGTACCAAACGAGTCCCAATGCAGGTTCAAACAGTCAAGAACGGCGCTGCAGCGGCTGACCGCTCCATTGCCTCTCTCGCAGAACGCTATCGGCAAATTCGTGCCATGACACGCGCGCTGTGCGCACCGCTCGTGACGGAGGATTACGTCATACAGTCGATGCAGGACGTCAGCCCCACAAAGTGGCATCTCGCTCACACGACGTGGTTTTTCGAGACGTTTGTCCTGACTCCGTTTGCAGAGGGATACCGGCCGTTCAATCCAGATTTTGCCTATCTGTTCAATTCCTACTACGTCCAGGCGGGTGACCGGCATTGCCGCCCGAAGCGCGGATTGTTATCCCGTCCGACGGTCGAAGAAGTGTATCAATATCGGAAGTTCGTAGATCAGCAGATGGCGCAGCTCTTTGAAACCACGAGCGACGCCGAATCGACGGAGGCCCGCCGCCGGATTGAGATTGGTTTGAATCATGAGCAGCAGCATCAGGAGCTCATCCTGACGGACATCAAGCATGTCTTGTCCGAAAACCCGCTACGACCGGTCTACGCGGAGGGAGCGCAGATTGGCCACACGGCACTTCCGCCGCCTGCGGAGTGGATCGAAAACGAGGGAGGGCTTGTTGAGATAGGTTATCAGGGCGACGGCTTCTTCTACGACAACGAGGGTCCGGTCCATCAGGTTTTCGTCGAACCGTTTGCGTTTGCATCGCGACCGGTCACGAACCGGGAGTACATCGAGTTCATGGAGGCGGGTGGGTATGATCGCACCGAACTGTGGTTGTCGGAGGGGTGGACTGCGGTCGAAACGAGCGGCTGGAAGGCGCCCGGCTATTGGGAAAGCAGCGACGGGCAGTGGTGGAATTTCACCCTGCGAGGATTCAGACCCGTCAACCTCGACGAACCCGTTTGTCATGTGAGCTACTTCGAGGCGGATGCGTACGCGCGCTGGGCGGATGCTCGCTTGATGACGGAGTTCGAGTGGGAAGTGGCGAGTCGAGACGTAGTCATCGAGGGGAATTTCGTGGAGCGGAAGAACTTTCATCCGATCCGGGCGCAGGGCAGAAGCGGCGCGGTGGAACAGATGTTTGGTGACGTATGGGAGTGGACGCGCAGCCAGTATTCGCCCTATCCTCGCTACAAGCCGGAGCCCGGTGCGCTGGGCGAGTACAACGGCAAGTTCATGTGCAACCAGTTCGTGTTGCGCGGTGGCTCGGTGGCCACGTCAGAGACGCACATACGCCGGACCTATCGCAACTTCTTCCATCCATCTGCGCGTTGGCAGTTCACTGGAATACGGCTCGCACGCAACTGATCAGCGCGACATCGTCCCTGTCTATCGTGTGCTTCGACTTGTGCTCGCACCCGTGGTCCAAACCCGGACAAGATTGTGATGGAAGCCAGTTTTCTGAACGACGTGCTGACCGGTTTGTCCGGCTCGCCCAAGAGCTTGCCGTCCAAGTATTTCTACGACGCGACCGGATCCGCACTCTTCGATAAGATCACTGAACTCGAAGAGTACTACCCGACGCGGACAGAGCTGCAGATCATGCGCGAGAACATCGATGCGATCGGGGCATCGCTCGGTGAGGAGCTCGCGATCATCGAGTATGGAAGCGGGTCGAGCACGAAGACTCGCATGATTCTGGAGCACATCCCGCCAGGTTCGACGTACGTGCCCATCGATATCTCGGGCGTTCATCTCAACCAGGTGGCGGATGGGTTGACGGCCGACTATCCGGATCTTCATGTGATCCCGGTTCACGCGGACTACACCACCCCGGTCGACCTTCCCGAATTCGATGGCCGGAGGGTCGTCTATTTCCCGGGCTCAACAATCGGTAACTTTCGCCCGGCGAACGCCACACGATTCCTGAAGCGAATGCACACCATTGTCGGCGATGATGGGGGAGCGATTATCGGAGTGGATTTGAAAAAGGATCCCGAGGTACTTCTCAATGCGTACGACGACGCGTCGGGAGTCACTGCGGAGTTCAATCTTAATCTACTGGCGCGAATCAATCGCGAGCTTGCAGCGGACTTCGATCTTGACGGGTTCGCACACCGGGCCATCTACGATGAGGACGAGGGACGGATTGAGATGCATCTGGTCAGCCGGAAAGCGCAGACCGTCCGAGTTGCGGACCGGGCTTTTCGTTTTGAGCGTGGCGAATACGTTCACACGGAGAACTCCTACAAGTACGGTATCGATCAATTCAGCGAGCTGGCGCGCGGTGCTGACTTCTGGGTCGAGCAGGTCTGGACGGATAAGCGTAGCTGGTTTGCCCTATTCTTATTGCACGCGAAACAAGCTGAGGTTTGAATGAAATATGTTGGTTTTGCCCTGACACTCGTCATGATGTTGACGCCGGGTGTTGACGGAAGTATTGCGGACGGAGTGCCCGGCGGTGACGACGACCATGTGGCTGCTTTTGACACGGTCGCGACGCGGTTGATAGCTGCTGCACTCGAAGACAGTTCGGCCTTCGTACGACTGGCGTACATGGCGGATACGTTTGGGCCGCGCTTCAGCGGTACGCGGAATCTGGAAGACGCCATTGACTGGATACTGGCCAGCATGGAAGCGGACGGTCTCGAGAATGTGCACGGAGAACCCGTGATGGTTCCGAAATGGATTCGGGGAAGCGAATCGCTGGTGTTGACGAGCCCGAGGCGACAGGAGATGCAGATTCTCGGGTTGGGAGGGAGTGTCGGAACGGGTCCGGATGGAATCGAGGCGGATGTCCTGGTTGTCGGTTCGTTCGACGAATTGTTGTTGCGCCGCGACGAGGCCGAAGGCAAGATCATCCTATACAACGTGCCGTTCACAACGTACGGTGCAACCGTTCAATACCGGGGTCTCGGCGCAACGCGAGCGGCCGAAGCAGGCGCGGTGGCAAGCCTCGTACGGTCGGTGGGACCGGCTTCGCTCTATACACCGCACACCGGAGCGATGCGTAGCTATCAGGACGGAGTTGAACGAATACCGCATGCGGCTGTCACGCTCGAAGACGCGGAGATGATGCAGCGCATGCAGGACCGCGGGCAGCGAGTTCGAGTCCGGCTGCAAATGGATGCCAGGACGGAACCGGATGTTCTATCCCGAAACGTCGTCGCGGAGATCGTCGGATGGGAGCGACCGGAGGAGGTGGTAATAATGGGCGGGCACATCGACTCCTGGGATGTGGGCCAGGGGGCGATGGATGATGGCGGCGGCTGTGTTGCCGCGTGGCAGGCGTTGTTGCTGATGAAGAGGCTCGGGTTGCGACCCCGCCGAACGGTACGCGTCGTGCTCTGGACGAACGAGGAAAACGGACTTCGAGGTGGAACGGGTTATCGCGATGCGCATCTCGATGAGATCGCAAACATGGTGCTGGCGATCGAGTCCGACTCGGGTGTGTTCAAGCCTCGGGGGTTCGGTTTCAGTGGTTCGGACGAGGCGTTCGAGACAATAAAGAAGATTGGCGGACTTTTGGAGCAGATCGGTGCGGGTGAAGTGACGCGCGGTGGTGGAGGTGCAGATATCGGCCCGCTGATGCGAGAAGGCGTACCGGGAATGGGCCTGCGCGTCGAGCGCTCCAAATATTTCTGGTATCACCACACGAATGCGGACACCATGGACAAGCTGGATCCGCACGAGTTGAACCTGTGTGTCGCGACTCTGGCCGTCATGGCGTACGTGGTGGCGGATCTGCCTGAGAGGCTGGGAGGGGAGAGAGCGGCCACCAACTGACTCGCCCCCCGATCATGCTACAGTAGGCCGTAAACAAGAAAGACGCAGAAGTGGAGACCGAACAGCAGCCACAGTCGGACAAACAGCGGTGGACGTTCTGCAAACCAATCCAGGACCGCCCCGAACCGTTCCCGCCCGACAACCGGGATGGCGATTGCGGCAACGATGGCGATCCCGCCTAACGCCGTGAAGACGCCTGGAAATCGGGAGGCCGGAGCTGCGTAGATCAGCGCTGCGCCAAGGATCAACCTCACAACGACGGCTACGTACATCGCCCAAGGTTTGTCCCACTCCGTCTGGACGAACCGCATCAATCTGTCTGGCGAGTACAGCGAGATGATACACGCGGAGCCGATTGCGATTGCGAATACCAGGACAAGACCACTCGCGAGCGATTCAAGAATCATGTTGTGTGCTCCCGGCTACAGGAGTTGGCTGAGACTCATTCGGTGGTCGTCTGGCCCACTGCGTCGAGCAACGCAATGCCGACTATGAACGTCGCATTCGGTGGGATGCCGGCATTCGGTACGCCCTCAGCACCGTATGCGAGATCGGGCGGCACAATGAGTTGTCTCGATCCCCCGACTCTGATTCCAATCATCCCTTCCTCCATTCCCGGTATCAACGTGCCTTCTCCCAGGACGACGGTCGCTGGAGATCCACGGTTGAGACTCGTATCGATGACACGGTCATCCTCAAGCCACATCACGTAGTGGAACTGAACGATGGACTGCGGTCGCACGCTGATTCCCTCGCCGACCTTCAGGTCGAAGTACCGAAGACCACTCGCCGTAGTCGTGTAGTCCTCGGGCCTGACGTCCTCTGGAAGGAGAGGGTCGCTGTTCACGGTTTGTGGCTCAGCCGAGTCACACGCGGGGAGCATTAAGACGAGCAGGAGGAACACGGAAAGTCGCAAGATTCTTGTGGCGATCACGCCATTTCGGCATGCGTTCCCGGCTTTGCCCTCCACGTCACGCTGACGAGGTCCTGCCGCAAGGGAGAGTCGAGGGAAATCAAACATAAACAACGAGATGGGTCCTGGAATTGCGCAAACTGGTAGTCCCTGAGCTGCCAGTTGTTCCCATCGCCTGTGTCGCGTGATGCGACGTCATCACTCCGTTCTGCACCCAATTCCGGTTGAATCCGCTGCGTCCCTGGAGGCGCGTAGAGCAACGAATCGGGCAGTCGGTGTAGCGATTGTCCGGCTCATCTTCGCATGATCCGGTAGCCTCCGGTTCCGTCGCACCGGCGCAGATATGTCGCGTCAGTCCACGAAATTTCCGGTCAGGGTTATGCCGGAGTCATTACCGCGCAATTTCTTGAGGCAGTTCAGAGGCTTGAAAAATCCGGACTGCTGGCGTTCGGAGAAGAGACTGCCCTGCGCGATTCCAATGATCTGTCCGGTCTCGGAGTCGATGACTGGAGACCCTGATGTGCCCGGCAGAAAGGGTGTATCGATCTGCACCACCATTCGGCCGTCACACCGACCGACTCTGTCACGAGACGGAGGAGACTCGCCGATCCAGGCATAGTCAAGAACGCGGCCTCTCTTGATGACGACCTGCCCATCAAACTTGCGGAGCCAGAAAACTTCTTGTCCTTGCTGTACCGTGACGTGCTCATTGAGAGACAGGTCGTTGCAATGACTCTTACAGAGTTCGTCAGGAAGCGGAAACACGGCAAGGTCGTGGTCTGCACTCACACGCATTGCCCGAACGACCACACCGTTTACGTACGACGTCTTTCGAAGCTTCGGCACATGGTTGGAGGACGCAAGATTGTGGTTGACGGTGTAGAAACGATTCCCAACGATGAATCCGTTTCCGTTGTTGTACTCGACGATTCCATTCGCGTACTCGGTCGCCGTCGTGATGGGCTGGATGATGCGGTACAACGTGCCCGCGTCAATCCTCGGTTCGATCACGGCCGCGATGGGCGTGTCGGGAAGGAATGACGGCGAGTAGTAGGACGTCTGAGCCGTTGCATGGAATTGTGGTACGGCTAGTGTCAGACAGACCAGAGCCGCGATGGGCAGCGTTGAGGGAATCATGGCCGTCACCTCATTATTGAACCCGGAGGACGCCGCCCGTAATCGGCTTCCGAAAATCGGACCCCCTTATGTTGGACATCGGCGGTTGTGAACTGAGTTTTAGACCAGCGGGCCTCCACTCGGCCTGATGCAGGGGTAATTACATGAGCCCCAACGCGAACGAATCATGGGTAGACGCGGCCTTACAGTGCATGTCGAAGGGTGATCGGGCTGATGCGTGGTATGTGCCTTGCGCCGAAGCGGCATCGTGTGGCTTCTCGCACGAGGAACGTCGACTGATCTGGCGTCAGGGTACACGTCTCCCGGAATCAAGAAAGTGACCTCGCAAGACACCGCCCCAGCCATGCCGTCGCCGTCTTCTGACATCTCATTCGTTTGCGGTCACGGACATGCTGAACTCAGACGCTTCACCGACGAATGACAGCAAGCAACGCCGGCCGCAGATGACAGTGTCCATCACCCGGTGTACATTTGCGACGTGCAGCGCAGACGTCGCGCTGCGGTCGAATCCGGCAGGTCGAATGCGCTCGCCAGACCTGTGGATCGACGGCCCGTGATGAAAGACGTTATCGTCAGGCTCAAGAATCAATGGATACGAAACGCATTTGTCTGTGGTCGGGGCCGCGCAATGTTTCGACGGCATTGATGTATTCGTTCGCGCAACGCCCGGGTACACGTGTCATCGACGAGCCGCTTTACGCTCACTACTTGCGGGTCTCTGGCGTGGACCACCCGGGACGGGAGCGGATCATCGCGAGCCAGGACAACGACGGCGAACGTGTGATCGCTGACGTCATTCTGGGTGACACGGCCGACGGAACCATCTTCGTCAAGAACATGGCGCACCACCTCGTAGACGTCAGTTGGGACTTTCTGGAGCGAACGGCCAACGTCATTCTTACAAGAGCGCCCGCTCAGGTACTTCCGTCCCTTGCACGCAAACTGCCGGATCCGAGAATTGATGACACAGGCTTTCCCGTTCAGGTCCGGTTAGTCGAACATCTCGCCTCCATCGGACAGAATGTGGTCGTCATTGACGCGCGCGAGCTGCTGGCGGATCCGGAGTCCGTTCTCCGGCAGGTCTGCGAGCGAATAAGCATTCCGTTCGTGAAAGCGATGTTGCACTGGCCGAGTGGTCCGCGACCGGAGGACGGCGTGTGGTCGGACATCTGGTACCATGATGTTCACACCACGACGGGATTCGCGCCGTATCGGCCGAAAACGACTCCGCTGCCGCCCAAGCTCGGTCCGCTGCTGGTTGAGTGTGAGCCGTACTATGCACGCCTGTCCGAGCTGGCGATCCGTGCGACGCCGTCCGCGCACACGAGCGTCCGTCCGGTTACAATTGAAAAGGCGCAGCGCTCCGACGTCGCGCGTGTGAATGAACTGCTGTCTGCGGCCTCGCTACCGGTCGACGGCATCGAAGATGTCTTTGACACTTTGCTTGTCGCGAAGCGCGGCAACGTGCTTGTTGGTGCGGCGGCTATTGAAATCCACGGGTCGCAGGCCCTGCTGCGGTCTGTCGTTGTCGCGTCATCCGAGCAGTCGGACGGAGTAGGGGCGCGACTCGTTCGGGATGCCGTCGAGAGCGCGGCATCTTTAGGGATCTCGGAAGTGGTCCTCTTGACAACAGATGCGTCGGACTATTTCAAGCGCTTCGGTTTCGAGGCCGTGAGCAGGGAGTCGATCTCCGGTCCGGTGATCGAGTCGAGAGAATTCACCACACTCTGCCCGAGCACCGCCACCGCCATGAGGCTGTTGCTTTCCGGGTCGCATGGACTCGCGGATCGATGAGTGCCGAATCCAAAGTCAACGTCGAGATAAAGGCTCACTGCGATGATCCGGAGGGCGTCTGCGATCGGCTGAAGTCGGCGGGTGCCCGGTACGTCGGGCTTGATCATCAAACCGACACGTATTTCAGGGTTCGCGAAGGCAGGCTGAAACTGCGCGAGGGCAACATCGAGAACACGCTGATCTACTACAGGCGCGGGGATGAGGCGGGACCCCGGCCGTCGTTCGTTCGGCTCTATCACCCTCCGGATCCCGAAGGTCTTCGCGCCCTGCTTGTGGAGGCACTCCGCGTCGAAGTGGTGGTCAAGAAGGCGCGTCACATCTACTTCCTCTCAAATGTTAAGGTGCATGTGGACAGCGTCGAGGGCCTGGGACACTTCCTCGAGATCGAGGCGATAGGGGACCCCGGGCCGGACGTAGAGGCAGTGCTCGAGCAGCAGTGCCGGCGAACGATGTCTCTGCTCGGCGTTGAGGATGATCAACTGGTCGATCGATCCTACAGCGATATGCTTGCGGAGATCAGGCGGTAGAGGAGCGGCCGTGCACGGCAACCTGTGACTGTCACTCGGGGGCCGCCAAACGAGGCTCTTAAGTCTCCAGACGACTTTTTTGCAGCCCGATTTCATCTAAAGTTTGGGGTATGGCATGCCGATACAACGCGATGTAGCCAGCGGGCCATTTTCGTACTTGTATACTCCGCATGAAGTTAGAGCCGTCCCCACTTTCGCCGACCGGACTGGGAGTAGTCGGTTCACCCAACCCTGGAGCCCTCGACGTGCGCCAGGTCGAGACGGGCTTTCTGGAAGAGGGACCCGACGGCCTCATTCGACATCTCAACGTTTCGTTCTGTCGGCTACTCGGATTACCTGATCCCCCGCAATCGTATGTGACGAGATCTCTCAGCGAAGTACTGGGATCAGCGTCTCGTCCGCTGCCTGAGCTCACGGCATTCCGCAACCAACTGGTGGGTCAGCCTCACGGTGATGCCACCACGTCTCGCACTACCGAGATTGATTTCGGCCCTGGACGACGACTCGAGATCACCTACGTCCCGAGAATGCGCGACGGCGACGTTATGGCACATCTGTGGATGCTTCGTGATGTCGGCGACAACCGTGCAGCCGTCGAGAAACTGCGGTTCCAGGCTGAGGTTCTTGCGCAGGTGAGCGACGCCGTTGTAACGGTGGGCTCAGACATGGCCATCAAGTACTGGAACAAGGGTGCTGAGGTACTGACTGGTCTAAGCGTAGAAGACACGCTGGGGAGAGGTCCGGAAGAGTTGCTACAATTTCGCTTTGAGAAGCCCGAAGAAGAGCACGCCGCCTGGGGTCTTCTGGCAGACCGCGGAACGTGGTCGGGAGAGATCATTATCTCCACACCTCATACCGAAGGTGAGCGCCACATCCACGCATCGGCCAGTGTTCTCTACGGTCCTACCGGCGAGTTTAACGGTCTGCTCGCCGTGATGCGAGACGACACCGAGCGGCGTGAGATGCAGGATCGATTGATCCACCACGCATATCACGACACGCTGACCGGCCTGCCCAACCGTATGATGTTCCTGCGATCGCTCGACAGCGCGACCGCGGAATCTCGGGATGGCGAACCGGACTATGCGGTCGTTTTCCTCGATCTGGACCGCTTCAAGATGGTGAACGACAGCCTCGGCCATCATGCCGGAGACGCGCTACTGAAGATGTTCGCGTTCCGCCTCAAGCAGGCTGTTCGTGATGGAGACGTGATCGCGCGGCTGGGCGGAGATGAATTCGCTGTCCTGTTGAGTGGAGTCGGTGGCCAGGATGGGGCGCTGTACGTGGCCGAGCGAATCCTGGAAAGCCTGGCGTCGCCATTTATCATCGAGGGGATGGAGGTCTTTTCGTCGGCAAGCATTGGCATCGTGATGGGCGACCCCCACTATGATCTGGCCGAAGATCTGCTTCGCGATGCAGACGCCGCCATGTATCAGGCCAAGCGCAAGGGCCGCGCATGCTTCGCCGTGTTCGACGAAACGCAGCAGATGCAGGCGTCCGCGTTGCTACAGCTCGAGTCCGACCTCCGACGCGCGATCGAACGCGACGAACTTCGCGTGTTCTATCAGCCAATTATCCATCTTGCATCCGGGACACTGTACGGGTTCGAAGCACTTGTGCGCTGGTATCATCCGCATAGAGGACTGATCACGCCGGCCCAGTTCATGTCCGTAGCGGAAGAGACCGGATTGATCGTCGACCTGGATCGATGGATGTTCCAGCAGGCGACCGAGCAGGTTGCCGCGTGGGATCGCCGCTTCGGTGATCTAGATCTGTCCATCTCCGTGAACTGCTCGAATCGCAGCTTCCACGATCCCGAACTGGTCGACTACATCGCGTCGGTCATGGATCTGACGGGACTCGGAGACTCGCGAGTTGCACTGGAGATAACCGAGAGCGTTCTGATTGACGACGGAGAACGGGCGGTGCGTGATCTCGAGCGTATCAAGGCGCTCGGCGTCAAGATCAGTCTGGACGACTTTGGTACAGGATACGCGTCACTGAGCATGCTGCATTCTCTGCCGATCGACATTCTGAAGATCGATCGCTCGTTTATCAAGAGAATGGAACGACAGGACGACGGACTGAAGATGGTCAAGACCGTACTGGATCTGGCCAAATCGCTGAACATCCACGCCGTAGCCGAAGGTGTGGAAACGACGCGTCAGCTGGACCACCTGCAGTCGATGGACTGCATGTTCGGGCAGGGCTACCTCTTCTCGAAGCCGCTGGATGCTGACATGACGGGCGCGCTCATCGCCCGCCGTTCGGAGTGGCTGGGAGAGATCTTTCAGCAGCCTCCGGTGCCGATCCGATCAGTCGCGTAGACCGGGCGTCCGACGCTCCGCAGGTCGCCCGAGCACGTCACTGAACCTTCCGCACAATTACGCCGCACGCGAGTCGCTTGCCCGCATTGCCGGTTGGCTGTGTTACAAAGTCATCGGCGCCAGAGTGTACGATCACCGCCTTGCCCTCGATTGTCTGCTCCCCGGTGAGCCGAATCACGGAGTCGACTGACTCGAACTCGGCGACGCCTTCGGCCAGTTCTTCCAGGTTGCCCAGATCCCCGGCATGTCGCTCAGTGGCAGGGTTGCCGGGCGCTCCGTGTGGAGAGCCCATCGGATTGTAGTGACCGCCTGCCGAACTCGCATCGGGCGCACTACAGTCTCCAAACTCGTGGACGTGAAAGCCAAACCGTCCGCCAGATTCCAGCCCCGAAACAACAGCTGTGACGAGAACAGTCCCGTCTGCCACGGATGAGAATTCAACTGTGCCGGACACCCCGCTCTGGTTGGCGGGGCTCAGCGAGGCACTATATACCGCATCGACCTCTGTCTGCGGAGCGGGTTGTGCTTGTTCTTTGTCACCGCTCTGGCAGGCCACGCCGGCGATCATCAGCGGAAGCGACAGGAGGAGGGTTGATTTCATAGAATGATAACCGGGCCGGGATGCGTTTGTGGTGCGGGATTGAAGAGGCGCGGGGAAATGAACGCCTTTTCACAAGGTAATGATCAGAGCCGACGGCCACACGCAGTACATTGCGGCGGACAAATGTGCTGGATGCGCCGGTTACTACTCATCAACGGAGGGACCGTTGGCCTTGCTTCTGAATCGCTTGACAGCAGTCGACATCGGCAAACGATTTGGTCGCCGTTTCATCTTCCGACATGTGCACGTCGAATTCGCGGCCGGAGAAGTCGTCGCGATTACCGGTCCGAACGGATCCGGGAAATCGACTTTGCTCAGGATTCTCGCTGGACTTCTGACGCCGACGGAAGGGCATATCGATGCGAGTTGGAACGGGTCCGAAAGCGTGGACGATCTCACGAGGCACGTTGGCTTTGTGGCGCCCTACATCAACGTGTACGACTCGTTCACCGCCGCTGAGAATCTGGCGTTTCTCGTACGACTTCGACGGCTCGGCGGTGGCGACGCTACGATAGAACGCGCGCTCAGGGAGGTCGGACTGGAAGCAGCGGCCAACCAGGAGGTCGGCACGTACTCGAGTGGCATGAAGCAGCGGCTCAAGCTCGCAATGGCAGTCATCCACGATCCTGCGGTGCTGATGTTCGACGAGCCCAGTTCCAACCTGGACGCAGCTGGCCGGAGGGTCGTCACGGAACTGATAGAAGCCCACAGGGAGAGGGGGCGGATCGTACTTGTGGCTACGAATATCGATGACGAGGCTGCTGTCTGTGACCGGCAGGTGAACGTAGCTGAGTTTGTTGCGTTAATCGCGCGCTAGGCCCACCGCCGCAATCGTGACGTGCTCGAAGCCTACTGCACGGAGAGCAACGGCTGCCGAAAGGGCCGTGGCCCCGGTCGTGACGATGTCGTCTACCAGCACGGCGTGGGAATGCCCCGGACCGGGCGCTGACGCAGCCCGGAACGCATCTTGCACGTTCTGCCATCGGTCGTCACGATTTAAAGTCGTCTGTGTGTGCGTCGGCCTCGTCCTCAGTACCAGGTTTTCATGTACGGGTATCGAAATCCGTTGTGATACGGCCGCGGCGATCCAGGCGGCCTGGTTGTAGCCCCGATCGAGGCGTTTGATTGGATGCAGAGGAAGGGGGGTGACCACAGAGGCCGGGCTGTCCAGCGCCAGCGTGACCGCCAGCGCGTCGCCAAGAAATCTTCCGTACCAGGGCCGATTCTGGTACTTCAGAGCATGCGCAACGTCCCGGAGCGGGCCGTCCTTGTCGAAATACCACAGGCACTGTACCTGAATGCCGTCCGCATCGCGGGGAAAGGGCTCCAGCAGCCCTACAGTATCGCACGCCTGAACGCGTTCCAGGGTGCGGAGGCACCTCCAGCAGAGGGGCGCCGCATCCTCGGATCGTGCACCGCAGTGCTCGCAGACTGAAGGATACAGCAGACTTATTAGTCCCCGGCGGGCGCGTACCAGCGTGTTTCGCATAGACAGCCATGATCCGAAACGGCAGCTGCCAGGTCAATTGCACGGCCATCTTCAAGACTTCTTGCCGACCATGCAGCGCGGACCGCTCGTAATCTTTCGTATTATGCTGTAATTGAGACGAATTCCGGCAACGAGAGCTGATCCGATGGTTACGAGAAAAAGACGGGGAATGATCATCAAGAACACCCACTTGAGTTCCGTCGAGATCAAAATGAAGTCGCGCAAGATTGTGGTGGACCCTGGCGAGGAGATGCTTCTGACGGCCGACGAGGTACGAGATCCCGTACTGCGAGAACATCTGCAGGTAAGGTCTGTCTCGATCGTCCGACCCGCGACGGAAGAGGAAGAGCAGGAATTCCGGAAAAAGCAGGGGATCCGGGGCTGATCGTTGTCCCGCGTCCTGAACGTCCTTGCGCTCGAACCATGGTTCGGTGGCTCCCATAAGAGTGCCCTGCTGGGTCTTTCGTCCCACAGCCGGCACGACTTCCGCCTGATCACGCTGCCAGATCGGTTCTGGAAGTGGCGAATGCAAGGAGCCGCTGTCTCGCTCGCGCAGGCGACACTCGATGCGGTGTCAAGCGGATATCGGCCGGACCTGTTGTTCGCGAGCAGTATGGTCAACGTGCCGGCATATGTGGCGTTGACACGCGACGCAGCTCCGCGACTTCCCATTGTGCTCTACATGCACGAGAATCAGCTCACCTACGTCCTGCCCGACAGTGGGCCTCCCGATTACACGTACGCGTTCATTAATTATCTGTCGTGTCTGACCGCCGATGAAGTGGTGTTCAATTCGGAATTTCACCGGTCCGAATTCCTCGGAGCACTACCGGAGTTTCTCAAGCGTTTTCCGGATCACACTCACGGTGACACGACCTCCAGGATTCTATCGAAATCATCTGTGCTGCATCTCGGCATAGACGCTGCCGCGATCGACGCGCGGCTGACTCCGAGGACTGCCACTCGGACATCCGGTCCGACACCCGCAATTCTCTGGAACCACCGGTGGGAGTACGACAAGAACCCGGAGTCCTTTTTCAGGGTGCTGAACAGACTCGATGATGCCGGCCTGGAGTTCGATCTTATCCTGATCGGGGAGAAATTCGAAAATCGACCGACGGTTTTCGACGAAGCGCGGGATCGGTACGGGAGCCGGATCCTGCAGTTCGGATTTGCACCCACGTTCGACGAGTACTGTACCTGGCTGGATCGGTCGGACGTTGTTGTGTCGACGTCCGACCACGAGTTTTTCGGGATCTCGATGGTTGAGGCGATACACTGCGGGTGCCATCCTCTCGTGCCGAATCGCCTTAGCTATCCCGAGATCGTGAGCAGCGTGGAACGGCCTCCCGCCGGCGAGGCCCGGATATTCTACGAGACGGAAGAGCAGCTTTATCAGGCCCTCGTGTCGCTGCTGAGCGGCGAGACGCAGATGCTATCCCGCAGCAGGCTGCGGAGCCTGGTTGCGCGTTTCGACTGGAAGACCCGTGCGTCCGAATTTGACGCGATGCTGGACCGTGTGGCCGGAGCGTCAGTTCGCCTCGGGTGACACGACGGGCCGCGTGACGCCTAGCCCATATTCTCGATCATCGCCGTCGCGAACTCGCTGGTCTTCAACAAGGTTGCACCATCCATCAGACGGTGGAAGTCGTAGGTGACCTTCTTCTGAGAAATCGTTTTCTCCAGCGAGGCAACGATGGCGTCAGCGGCCTCGTTCCACCCCATGTACCGGAACATCATCTCCCCAGAGAGAATGACGGAGCCTGGATTCACCTTGTCCTGATCCGCATACTTCGGAGCAGTTCCGTGCGTCGCCTCGAAGATGGCCAGTCCCGTCTCATAGTTGATATTGGCACCCGGGGCGATTCCGATTCCGCCGACTTGTGCCGCGAGGGCGTCTGATATGTAGTCCCCGTTGAGGTTCATGGTCGCGATCACATCGTACTGGCCTGCACGCGTCAGTATCTGCTGCAGAAATGCGTCTGCGATCACGTCGTTCATGATGAGGCCGCTCGGAAACTTGCACCATGGCCCACCCTCATATTCGACCGCGCCGAACTCCTCTTTCGCGAGCTCATATCCCCAGTCACGAAAAGCACCCTCGGTGAATTTCATGATGTTTCCCTTGTGGACGAGGGTGATGTACTTGGCCTTCGACTCGAGCGCGTGCTTGATTGCGGCTCGCACGAGGCGGCGAGTTCCCTCTCGAGATATCGGCTTAATTCCGAGTCCGCTCGAATCCGGGAAGCGGATCGACGTGACGCCGAGTTCCTCCTGCAGGAATCGCATCAGCTTCGCGTTCTGCTCAGTGCCGCTTCGATACTCGATGCCCGCGTAGATGTCTTCCGAGTTCTCCCGGAAAATAATCATGTCCACCAGCTCCGGATTTTTCACCGGAGACGGGACACCTGTGAAGTACTGGATCGGCCGCACGCAGGCAAACAGATCGAGTATCTGGCGAAGCGCTACGTTGAGCGATCGGATTCCGCCTCCAACAGGCGTGGTGAGCGGCCCCTTGATCGCTACCAGGTGATGCCGAATCGCTTCGAGGGTGTCGTTCGGAAGCCACTCACCCGTTTCGTTGAAGGCCTTCTCGCCCGCCAGAACCTCGAACCAGACGATTTTTCGATCTTGACCGTAAGCCTCCTTGACGGCGGCGTCCAGAACGCGCTGTGACGCTCTCCAGATATCAGGTCCGGTCCCGTCGCCTTCAATGAACGGGATGATCGGGTCAGTGGGGACGTGAAGGCCGGAGCCGTCTTTCTTGATCAGGTGTCCTTCGGTCGGCGGCGTGAGGTGCGTGTATTCGGGCATCTGTAGAGATCTCAGGGTCGTGGAGTTGGGGTTGTGGAGTTGGGAGACGTGGGAAGGTAGATCAGTCCGCGGTCATGGCTCAAGCGGGGAGGGCCGCCACAAGCTCATTTCACGAAGATTTGGGCTATCAGAGCCGCCGGAAGATCGACCGCAGTCTCAATTCCCACACCTTGAGTGTCGCTTCTCTTACGATCTGTCGGTTCATCTTCGACAGGCCTTCCGTTCGTTCGGTGAAGACGATCGGAACCTCCTTCAGCCGGAAGCCCATTCGCCAGGCCTTGTAATTCATTTCGATCTGGAACGAATAGCCGTTCGAATTAACCCGGTCCAGGTCGATCGCCTCGAGCACTCGCCGATGGAAGCACTTGTAGCCCGATGTGACATCCATAATCGGAATGCGAGTTACGAGCCTCGTGTAGATTCCGGCTCCGTACGAAAGCACCAGCCGTGGCAGGGGCCAGTTCATGACGCGAACGCCATCGATATAGCGCGAACCGATCACGAGGTCGGCATCACCCGCGCGAACCGGGGCTACGAGGCTGGGCAGATCGTGCGGGTCATGCGAGCGGTCGGCGTCCATCTCGCACACGTATTCAAAACCGCGTTCCAGAGCGTATCTAAACCCGGCGATGTACGCCGTCCCGAGTCCTTTCTTGCCATCTCGAACGAGAAGCTGAACCCGTCCCTCGTGCCTGGTCGCGAGTTCCTCTACGGTCTTGCCCGTGCCGTCGGGCGACGAGTCATCGACCACGAGAATGGCCATATCGTCCCCCGCCTCGAAAACGCGTTCTACGACGGCTTCGATATTCGCTGCCTCGTTGTAGGTAGGCACGACGACAAGCACCGGCCAGCGAGGGTCGCGCGCCGCCGGGCCGGTAGACGTTGATAGCGTGAAATCCGTCAAATCGACGTATGGGATCTTAATTCAGATATCGGGAAGATAAGCCGGACCGTCGAGAATGGGTGATTCTCGTTCAGCGCGTGGATCGCGGCGTCCGGGCCGGTTACGCAGGATCTGGCAGCGTCCGTACATCAAATCAACGTCAAAGGGGGCATTCACTTGCGTTCACGCTCGAAAATTTCTAACTACAGTAATTCCCGAGACCTCAATGCGTACGGGATTTCGGGACGCCCATCTCGATCTTGATCCTTATCTCAAGTTTAGTCGGAGGCGACTGATGAACAAACTGATATCGCTGCTCACGAGCACCCTTTTCATTTTGGCGGGCTTTCTGACGACAGAGCTCGTCCTGCCACAGACTGCTCAGGCACAGTACACTGTTGGTGACGATTACAAATTAGCCTGGAGTCTGGATCCGCGTGATGATGCGGTGTTGTTTCCACGTGGGCCGGCTTTTGGTGCGCGCAGTGTGCTGGCCGGCATGGATCTGGACAACGACGGGAACAAGGAGATTCTGTTCTCGACCGACGAGACGCTTGCTCCAAGTGGACCGGATCCGGGTTTTCTGGACGTGTTCCTGTACGAGAACAACGGCAATGACTCGTTCGAATACGTCTGGCACTACACACATCCGGACGGATCGAATTCGTTACCTGCCATGGCGTATGGAGACATCGACTCCGACGGCAACTGGGAGATTTATTTCGGTATTCCGACGATCAACGATGATCCTGAGGATGTATTCATCTTTGAGGCTGAGGCAGGTGTGTTTCCGGCTACACCGACGGTGTCACTCCAGGTGCGAACCGATGGGACCGTCGATTTTCGTCCGTCGGGATTTCAACTGGTTGATGTGGACAAAGATGGAGCGACCGAGTTGATCATCCAATCGCGAACGGGTGGCAACAGGGAGCTGGTTGTGATGTCGCTTGCGACGCCTCAGTTGGACGCGTTTGCGACCTTCAACATCGAGTTTGAGGCCGGTGAGGCGGTGCTCGGCGGTGGCGGCACGTACGATGTGGATGTCGTGGACTTTGACGGCGACGGCAACAACGAGATCTGGTACAACACGTGGGACAACTGGACGATGGCCATCTTCGAGGTGACGGGTCCGGACACGTATGCGTTGCAGGTGGAGTTGGACGGTGTGATCCCGGTGGCCGATCCGGGTTCGTTCAACTCGCACGACATGGCCTTCGAGGACTACGACGGTGACGGGAAGATGGAGGGATACTTCCCGATGACCGACGGCAAGTTGTACTACGTTGATGACATTGCGGACATCTCGACGATGACGGTTGCGGACATTCAGACCGTGGGGACGTTTGACGCGACAGCGCGGTCAAGAGGGGCTGATGTTGGCGATCTGGATGGCGATGGTCTGACGGACATCGTGGCGTCGCACGGTACCAGCGAGAAGGTCTCGTTGATCGAGTACGACGGTGTTGGCAATCGAGCGGACTCGACGAGTTATTCATGGTCGCTTCTTCTGGACAGTTCGGGTGGGACGCCGGAGCGTTACTATCCGATGCGTATCGCGAACGACCTTGACGGCGACGGGAAGAACGAGGTGGTCTTGACCAACCTGTTCGCTTCCGAAGCAGGACAGCCGATGATCATCGTCCTCGAGTACACGGGCGTGCCAACGGCGATCGACGATCTTGCCGAGGTTCCGGACGGGTTTGTTCTGGATCAGAACTATCCGAACCCGTTCAATCCGACAACTTCCATCGAATTCGAGTTGCCTTCAGCGACGGCAGTGACCGTTCGCGTGTACAACGTGATGGGGCAGCTGGTCCGGACGCTGGTAGATGGTGAGATGAAGGAAGCCGGTCGTCATGGCGTCTCGTGGGACGGTCGGAACGCGAGCGGAATGCAGGTTGCGAGCGGGACATATGTTTACGCCCTCGAGTACGGCAAGACGCAGATGGCAAAGACCATGGTTCTACTCAAGTAGTCGAAACACGACGGCGGGGTTCGGTCTCCGAATCCTGCGTTGATAAAGGAATGGCCCGTCGCAGGTGTTGCGGCGGGCCATTTCTTGTCTGGCTGGCTTGGCCGACTTCTGGACTCGCTTCAGTCCGAGGCCGAAGCGCCATCAGCCCACCTCGTCCGGAGAAACGCGAGCGTCTTCTCGACGAGCTCCTGAGGCGGTGTGATGTGGCCCGCCTCTCGCGTCACATCGATTGTCGCCGTGTATTGCTCAAAGAAGCGGCCGCAGGTTGGACAGTCGCCAATATGCGCCCAGAACTTCTTCCTGGTCTTCTCATCGAGTTCGCCGTCCAGGTACTTTACGATGAAGCCGTTGACTTCCTCGCACGACGGCTCCAGTCCGAGCATGATTTTTATTTTGTGCAGGATCATGAGTTCGGTCAGTACCTCATCTGTGGGTCGAGGAGACTCTTGAGGGCCTGTCGGGCACGATGCAGTCGGACGCGAACTGCTCCCTCGGTGATGTCGAGCATCTGTGCAACCTCCGCCGTGGGCAGTGCGCGAATGTCACGGAGTGTCACAACCATCCGGTAACTTTCTGGCAGCCGGTCGATGGCCTCCCTGACGATCCGCTGAGTTTCATTTCGCTCAGTGAGCTTGTGCGGATCCCAGTCCGCTCCGGCGTCCCGATACATTCCCTTCGCAAACTGCGGCTGCAGCCTGTCCAGATCCGCCTCGTCGAGAGCGGTCGTTCGCTTCGATTTCCGAAGCGCCGCACGGCTCAGGTTGATGCCGATCGCGTAGAGCCATGTCGTAACTCTCGACTCGCCCCGGAACGTGTGAATTCGCTGATATGCCTGCAGGAACGTTTCCTGCATAACCGAAGCAGCTTCATCGTCGTCACGCAGAATCCTCACGATCACCCTGAATAGTCTTGCCGACTCCTCGCGGACCAGCGCCTCGAATGCTCTCTTGTCGCCACGGAGCAGGGCGTCGAGCTCGTAGGACGCGCCCACCGCCTTCTCCGGGGTCTGATCAGCTTTCACGGGACTTGGTTTCATTCAGTTGGCGATCGTTACGGCACCAGACAACGGGTGCCAGGGCTATTATCACGCTGCCGAAACGGGAATAAGAACGGATCCACCGCACATAGTTTACACCTTGTTTCGTACCTTTAGCAACTTGCCGATATTTTGCTGTCGGCAAACATTTCGGCTTGTTTTGACGTTTTCGAGTCGTTTCTGCTGCCCGGCGGAAACGCGAATGCTTCGCAGCGGTCGCAAAACAAGCAGCAATCACCACAACCGTAAGAAGAGCGGACTATGACGAGGAAGACAGCAAGAGCCAGCACTCCTCCTGCCAATGGCGAGCAGGACCCGGCGAATGTTATCCGCACGGAGGTCGAATACAAGTCGTTTCAATCTGACGAAGTCAGCCACACGGACCTCGGCCTCGCAGATGACCAGCTGCTGGACATGTACCGGAATATGTTGCTTCAGCGCCGTTTTGAGGAGCGTGCGGCTCAGATGTACGGGAAGCAGAAGATCTCCGGCTTCCTGCACCTCTACATCGGTCAAGAGGCGGTGTCTACGGGCGTGGCTAATGCGATGAAGATCGGCGAGGACTCGGTGATCACGGCGTATCGCGATCACGGTATCGCTCTCGCAATGGGCATGACCTCCAACGAGTGTATGGCCGAGCTTTTCGGGAAAGTCGACGGCTGCTCAAAGGGCAAGGGCGGGTCGATGCACTTCTTCAGTGCAGAAAAGAGATTGTTCGGCGGGCACGGTATCGTCGGAGGTCATATTCCGGTGGGAGTCGGCATTGCGTTCGCACACAAGTACAAGGAGGACGGAGGCGTTTGCATCTGCTTCTTTGGTGATGGTGCGATCAACCAGGGTTCATTCCACGAGGCCGCCAATCTCGCGTCGCTCTACAAGTTGCCGGTTGTTCTGGTGGTCGAGAATAACGAGTACGCAATGGGCACAGCCGTACATCGCGCGTCGGCCGAGACGGACCTGTTCAAGCAGGCTACCGGTTACAACATGCCCGGCGCTCTAGCCGATGGAATGGATGTCTTCGACTGCTATCGTGCGTTCTCGGATCACATCGCGATGGCGCGCGACAATCAGCCGTCGCTGCTCGAGGTCAGGACGTACCGCTACCGCGGTCACTCCATGAGCGATCCCGGCAAGTACCGGACGAAAGAGGAGATGGAAAACAAGAAGAACGCAGATCCGATCATTCGTCTGAAGGCGTATCTCGTCGGCCATAACCTGGCAACGAACGAGTCACTAGACGTCATCGACGAAGACGTCAAGCGCGAAGTGAAGGCGTCTGTCGAG
Organism: Rhodothermales bacterium; assembly: GCA_013002345.1. Classification (NCBI taxonomy): domain Bacteria; kingdom Pseudomonadati; phylum Rhodothermota; class Rhodothermia; order Rhodothermales; species Rhodothermales bacterium. Next base: position 27,002 of record JABDKH010000059.1, on the reverse strand, counting down.
TTCGCCGAGAAGAGCCCGCAGCCTCCGCTGGAGTCGATCTACGAAGATGTCTATGCCCAGAAGGACTACCCGTTTCTGAAGTAGCACTCCGCTCCTTCCAGAGTAGAATTCAATTTGACGAGCACGAGTTTACGATATGGCTGAAATGCAATTCAGAGAGGCGCTCCGCGCCGCGATGGTGGAGGAGATGGAGCGTGACGACACCATCTTCCTGATGGGAGAAGAAGTGGCGGAATACGATGGTGCGTACAAGGTTAGCGAAGGCATGCTGGCTCAGTTCGGTGCCAAGCGTGTCATCGACACCCCCATCAGCGAGAACGGATTCGCCGGTCTGGGTATCGGAGCCGCTCTTAATGGTCTGCGACCGATCGTCGAGTTCATGACGTGGAACTTCTCGTTCGTCGCCATTGACCAGTTGATCAACAATGCGGCAAAGATTCGGTACATGTCCGGCGGTCAATTCAAGGTCCCGATTGTATTCCGTGGGCCCAACGGTGCGGCCGGCCAGCTGGCCGCTACGCACAACACATCTACCGAATCCATCTACGCAACGTTTCCAGGTTTGAAGGTCGTGGCACCATCAAACCCGGACGATGCGAAAGGCCTTCTCAAGTCAGCAATCCGGGACGATGATCCGGTGATCTTCCTTGAATCCGAAGTCATGTTCGGATGGAAGGGAGATGTCTCCGAGGAAAAGAACTACCTGATTCCGATCGGCAAGGCTCGAATTGCGAGACAGGGAGACGCGGTGACGATCGTCGGCCACAGTAAGAGCTACTGGGTAGCGATGAAGACCGCAGAGATGCTTGCCGAGGATGGTATCGAGGCGGAAGTGATTGACCCTCGAACCATTCGACCGCTCGATATCGACACGATCCTTGAGTCGATTAGAAAGACAAATCGATGCGTCATCATCGACGAGAGCAATCCGTTTGCGAGTATCTCATCGGAGATGACGTATCAGATTCAAGAGCGTGCGTTCGACTATCTGGACGCGCCCATCATGCGGATCACTGCGAAGGATACTCCCGCGCCTTATGCGAAGAATCTCATGGAGTACTATATGCCGAGTGCGCAGGATGCGTATGACGCATGCCGCAAAGTGATGTACGTTGACTAGGCACCCGTTGTGCTACTTACCTCAAGCCAACCCCGAAAGTAATGGCCATTCCTGTTGAGATGCCCAAGATGAGCGACACCATGGAGGAGGGTGTGCTCGTAGCATGGCTCGTTGACGAAGGAGCCGCCGTAGCGGCCGGAGATATCATAGCCCAGGTCGAAACCGACAAGGCGACGATGGACCTGGAGGTCTATGACGACGGCGTGCTGTTGAAGAAAGTAATCGGCGAGGGTGACGCGGTGCCGATCGGCGCGTTGATCGCAGTTCTCGGAGACAAAGGAGAGGACGTATCGGATCTTCTCGAACGTTATTCCGCAGGTGCGGCGTCGCGAGACACCTCGGCTGCCGAGAATGTTGGAGTCGCCTCGGGCAATGGCCAGGACTCCCTGCCGGCCCTCGCTCCGGTAGCCGGAGACGGCTCAAGAGTAAAGGCGTCGCCGCTGGCAAAGAAGCTGGCTCAGGAGCACGGACTTGATTTGACGCGCATGAGGGGTAGCGGTCCCGAGGGTCGTATTGTGAAGCGCGACATCGAACTGGCGATGGGGGGAGTGCAGGTACCGGCACAGACACAGGCGCCTGCGCCGCTGGTGCGTGAGCCCGAGCGCGAGAAGAGCGCTGCGCCTGCTGCCACTCGCGTCCCAACACCGGCTCCGTACCAGCCGACCGCCTTCAGCGATGCGGATCAGCCGGGCGAGACCGTTCGAATTTCGCAAATGAGGAAGGCCATCGCACGGCGATTGGCACAGAGCAAGTTCACCGCCCCTCATTTCTATCTCACAATAGATGTTGACATGGACCGCGCGGTCGCAGCACGGGCACGGGTCAATGCCATCGCGGAGAAAGAGGGGTCGGAGCGGATTTCGTTCAATGACATTATTACGAAGGCATGCGCAGTCGCATTGCGTAGCCATCCGGCGGTCAACGCGTCTTATCTGGAGGATCAGGGAGAGATCCGCTACCACAAATCAATTCACGTAGCGGTGGCGGTCGCCATTGACGAAGGTCTGATAACACCGGTCATCCGACATGCGGACCGGAAGGGTCTCAGTGAGATCGGAGCTGAGACACGCATGCTGGCCCAGAAGGCCCGCGATCGACGGCTTCAGCCCGAAGAGTTCGAGGGGTCGACCTTCACCACGAGCAACCTCGGAATGTTCGGTATCGAGGAGTTCACGGCCATCATTAATCCACCCGAAGCGTGCATACTGGCTATCGGTGCGATTCGGGATGAGGCGATCGTTCGAGACGGGCAGGTAGTGGCGGGCAAGCGCATGAAGCTCACCATGTCTTGCGATCACCGCGTCGTGGATGGCGCGACCGGTTCTCGCTTTCTCGAAACTCTTCGGAAGTACCTCGAAGAGCCGCTGAATCTGCTGCTTTAGAAGCGTCTTCGGAGGCGGAACTGCGCAACAAAGAAGGCTACGCGTGGTCCAAGTATTGCGACCGTTGATCACGAATTGTCGCCCCTGACCCGTGTCACTCCGGATAGCTCACATATCGGATATCCACTTCGGCAAGATTGCCCAGCCAGCGATCGTAGATGCACTTGTGCACGAGATTAACGGTGCCGACGTAGATCTGGTATCCGTATCGGGCGATCTGACGCAGAGGGCGAGGCCGCAGCAATTCGCAGACGCAGCAGCCATGCTCTCGCGGCTCGAAGCGGACGTGCTCGTCGTTCCAGGCAACCACGATGTGTTCGCCTGGTGGTTTCCCATTCGCCGATTGCTCGATCCTCTCCAGCGTTACCACCAGTACATCTCCGACGATCCAACGCCGTCGTATGTCGCCAACGGTGTAGCCGTCCTGGGTATCAACTCAGCAACGGGACTTACCATAAAGGGCGGCCGTATCGATGGTAGTCAGCGCGATCGCATGCGAGAGTTCTTCACGGGTCGACGCGACAGCAGTTTCAATATTCTGGTGGTCCATCATCATCTCAGCAGGATTGAAGCTCTGGGTTGGCACGACATTGCACGACATTCTCAGCATACGCTGGACGTCGCGGCTGATTCCGGGGTCGACTTGATTCTGTGCGGCCATCTCCACATCTCCCACATCGAGCCGGTCGAAATAATTCCCGGCGACCACCGACTCGTTGTTGCAAGCGCGGGAACGGCAACGAGTTCGAGAGGAAGGAAGGAGCATCGGCGATCCAATTTCTACAACCTGGTTACCGTGGAGACGGACCACTTCCTGATCGAGGAGAGGCGGTTCGACGGCCGCTCGGGCCGCTTCATCAAGGATTGCGAGACTCGATTTGAACGTGATCCGTCAAATGAACCTCCTGATTCGTGAACACCGATGGTGACGTGATTTCGCTTCAATATCCGTCGCATCGGATTCCGTGAACCCGCAATCGACCTTCGGCGTAAACTCCCGTCACGTCGTCGTTTGACAATTCTGCTCACTAGAACGCATTCGGGTGCCGCTTGACCTGGCTGGTGCCGGTATGAGTTACATCAATATTATGGCCGTGTTCTCCGCTCGATTCCTGTCACATTGTGCCCATGCCGCGCTGCTGGTCGTGGCAATTTCGTCCGTGGCGAAAGCTCAGGACTTGCCTGTCCAGGTGGACCTGGATGTCGCCTCTTTTGCGTACGACGACGCAAGCTCCCTTCTTGAGGTCTATCTCGCATTCGAGGCTCCGTCACTCGACTTCGTCAGGACCGACCAGGGGTATCTGGCTGTTCTGCCTATCGACCTTGTCGTCTTCAGAAGCACCCAGGAAGGACTGGAGGGTACACCCGTGGACCCGGTGTGGTCAGATTCCATGAACCTCTCATTCGTAGTTCAGGATACGGTCGGCCTTGCTCAGGGCCAACATTTCCTGCATCAGTTGAGGACGGCGATCCCGCCGGGCGAATATGAGATGGACGTCGTCATTCGTGGCGACGCGGCATTCGATCGGGCGGAGGTTCGGGTACGTCGCGACGTGGTCGTTCCCTCATACTCGTACAACAATCTCGCTTCGATCTCTGATATCACGCTGGCGTCGCAGATCGAGCGCTCGGACGATAAGTCCAGTCCCTTCTACAAGAATGGTCTGTCGATCCGACACAACGCGAATCAGCTGTTCGGCGAAGGATTGGGACGGCTGTTCTACTATGCCGAGACGTATAACATTGACGCGCTGCCGGGTGTCGACAGCGACTACACGCTGTTTTGTTATATCGCCGAGGCCAATCTCTCGAATCCTCTGGACGGACTCAGTCGACGCATCACCCGACCTGCCCGGTCGCCGGACGTGATCGTGGGTTCATTCGACGTCAGCCAGGTGCCAAGCGGCTCGTACTTTTTGCGAATGGTGGCGCTTAACCGTGACAATGTGGCGGTCGTGGAGCAGGCTCGGAAGTTCTTTGTGTTCAATCCGAATGTCGTTCGAGAACAACCGGTTGGCGTAGAGGGGGCTTTCGAGTCAAGTCCGTTCGCGTCCATCCCGGAGGCTGATGTGGAGCGCGAGGTAGAACTCATTCAGTCTATTGCAAGTGAGCGAGAACGCCGCCGCGTCAAGGGAATCCGCGACCTTGACGAAAGGCGCCGATTTCTAATGGAGTTCTGGGCGAATCGAGACCCCAATCCAAGTATGCAGGGGAATGCGTTCCGAGAGGAGTTCTTCCAGCGCGTCCAGTATGCGGATGACCGGTACACGAACAGTTTCGAAGAGGGCTGGAAGACAGACAGGGGACGCGTGCTGCTTCAGCACGGTCTGCCGAGTGGCATCGACCCGCATCTCTATGAGCGCGATACGGTTCCGTACGAGGTGTGGGACTACAACAACATCCCGGGCGAAGGTCAGGCCATGTTTGTCTTCGCCGATCGGTCGGGGTTTGGTCGGTTTGAGATCATACACTCGACCGTATCGGGAGGAACGACGCTTCCCAACTGGCAGGACGAACTACGCAGAAGGTAGAGCCGGAACAGACAGGGCAGCTGGCGCCGCTTCGTCGGTCCACCCGTCCATGTTAAACTTCCTCGCACTCAGTCATTCGAAAGATCTGGTTTCACCGCATGTCCGACTACGTTAGCATCGACGATCTCCATGCCCACGTTGGATCGACGGTGACGCTCAAAGGCTGGGTGCACAACAAGCGGGATTCGAAGAGCCTGATCTTCCTGATACTGCGTGACGGTAGCGGGCTTGCGCAGTGCGTTGTATCCAATGAGTCGGTGAGCGCAGACATGTGGCAGGTTGCTGCCGAAGCGACCCAGGAATCGGCGCTTGAGTTGACAGGTTCCGTGCATGAGGACGAAAGACAGGTCGGCGGCTATGAACTCCAGGTCACCGGCGTGCAGTTGATCGGCCGGTCGGACGACTACCCGATAAGTCCCAAGGCGCACGGCGTGGAGTTTCTGATGAACCACCGCCACCTCTGGCTTCGAAGCCGCAGGCAGTGGGCCATCATGCGCGTTCGAAACAGGATAATTATGTCCATCCACGGATTCTTTCAGGATCGTGGTTTCGTGCAGATGGACGCTCCGATCCTCACCGGAAACGCCGTTGAAGGGACGTCGACGCTGTTCGAGATTGACTATTTCGGCGACAAGGCCTACCTGACGCAAAGCGGACAGCTTCACGGAGAAGCGATGGCGTTGGCCATGGGCAAGATCTACACGTTTGGGCCGACGTTTCGAGCGGAAAAATCGAAGACACGTCGGCATCTGACGGAATTCTGGATGATCGAGCCTGAGATGGCATTTTACGATCTCGATCTGAACATGGACCTCGCCGAAGCACTGCTGGTGCACATCGTCGCAGAAGTACTGGAGAGTTGCACGGCCGAACTGGAGATTATCGGGCGAGATGTTGATTTGCTCCGCCGGTGCACACCACCGTTTCCGCGAATCACCTACACCGAGGCCGTGGACATTCTCAAGAGTGCGAAATCGGCCGACATGATAGACGCCCGTATTTCCTCCCACAAGTCGGAGTTGGCCGACCTGAAGGCTGAACTCGAGAGCAATCAGAAGGCATACGGTCAGGCCAAGAAGGCGGTCAAGCGGCGACTGGATGCTCGCGAAATCGAGATAAACGCGCGCGTCGAGGAACTGGAGGAAGCGCTTCGCAATCTTCCGTCATGGAAGGAATCCGCGATGGGATTTGAGTGGGGCGGGGACTTCGGGGGAAGCGATGAAACCGTCATCACCTGGCATTTCGACCGGCCGATAATCGTCCATCGATATCCGGCAGCGGTGAAGGCGTTCTATATGAAACGCGATCCCGAGGACGACAAACTGGCCCTCGGAATGGACGTGCTTGCACCCGAGGGTTTCGGAGAAATAATTGGAGGAGGAGAGCGGGCGACTGACCTCGCATTCCTTCGCAGACAGGTGGAAGCTCACGGCCTTCCCGAGGAGGCCTTCGACTGGTATTTCGATCTCCGCAAGTACGGTTCCGTACCGCACGCGGGGTTCGGGCTCGGATTGGAACGAACTGTATCGTGGCTGTGCGGCGTGACCCACGTGCGCGAGACCATTCCTTTTCCAAGATTGCTCGGCAGGCTGCACCCGTAGCCGGAAGTCAGGCCGCGACGACATTGCGCTAGACGTGTTCGAGAACGAAGTCTGACATCAGAGCAAGTACGCGTTGTCCGCCAGGTTCGTTGAACGTCTCGTGATACATATCCTTGAATAACGACACGGATTTATCCTGAGATGCTGCCGACCTGAAGAACTCACCACTCGCCTGAGGAGAAGTGATTCGGTCCTCTCTGCCGTGCACAAGAAGCAGAGGATGCGAGATACGCGGAGCGGAGTGGAGTGCGGCCTGTCCGATTCGGATGATTTCCGCAGCGGTGCCGATAGAAAGCGCCTTGCAGAAAGTCAACGCATCGTCCTTAAATGCCAGCGCGACACGGCCATCTGTTGCTAGAAGTGTTTGGTCCAGCGGCTTGACCGGCAATCGCGGTATGAGATGCGACAGCATCAGGGCTGTCTTCTGAAGCCATGGCGGTTCCATCAGGGCGATGGCCGGGCTGCTCATGATCAAGCCGCGTATTTCGTGCGGGCAATCGACGGATGCCAGAGCCGCAACGGCTCCACCGAGACTATGGCCGAGAAGAAACACCGGCGTGCCCGGATATCTGTCGACCACGCGATCAATGAAATCCCTGGCGTCGCGGACGAGCGTCTCGTAAGCCGAGATGTAGGCGCGCCGCCCTCCCGACATGCCGTGCCCGAGTTGGTCGTACGACTCCACCGCGATGTTCAGATCAGTAAAGTGCTTTGCATGCTGCTCATACCGACCGGTGTGCTCGGCAAGTCCGTGCAGTAGCGCTACCACTGCACGGGGACGTGCGACAGGCACCCAGCATCGCTCGCGCAGGCGAATGCCGTCCCGGTTAACAAAGCTGTTCGATGAGTCTTCCACACGCGGCAGTCGAGGAGGTTAACTGGCAAGATCTCGGGATCCACTGGTCAGGCCAAAGATAGGGCGGTGTTGACGAATTGGCGCACGATTCAGGCTAGTGTCAAAGTAGACCTGCCTCGGTATCTTGGGCGGGTATTGGATTGATTAAGTGTGGTTACAAATGTCGAAGAGAATCCTGATCGCATCGATTAGTGGAATACGGGGAGTGTTCGGTGCAGGACTGGGCCCGCGCGAACTCGTAGAATACGCGGCCGCTTATGCACTGTGGTGCAGGGAGCAGCAGGGGAGCAGGTCTCTGGTGGTCATTGGACGCGACGCGCGCACAACGGGTGACATATGTTCTCGGATCGTTGCGGGCACGTTGTCTGCGGCCGGGATTGATGTCATTGACGCCGGCCTTTCTTCAACGCCCACGGTCGAGATGGCCGTGATTAAGGAAGGTGCTGTTGGCGGCATCGTACTTTCAGCCTCGCACAATCCGGGCGAATGGAATGCGCTGAAGCTGCTCAATGGAGCAGGAGAATTTCTTTCCCCCGATGAAGGAGCCAGAGTGCTCGCACTGGCTGCCGACGGACTCGATCCGACCGTTGGTTTTGAGACCATTGGCAAGATCGAAGAGTCTGACTATCTACAGTATCACATTGATCAGATACTCGCGCTGCCGTTTATAGATCGTGGCGCGATCGCAGCGCGCGGATTTCGGGTTGTGGTCGACGGTATCAATTCCGTCGGTGGCATTGCGATTCCTGCGCTGCTCGCTCGACTGGGACTGGCCGAGGAGCAGATTATTCGCCTCAACTGCGATCCGACGGGGCTATTCGCGCATCCTGCGGAGCCGTTGCCGGCCAATCTTACCGAGACGATGCGGGCAGTCGCAGATTCGGGGGCCGATCTTGGAATAGTGGTGGATCCTGATGCCGACAGGCTTGCTTTGATTGAGGGTGGGGGCCGGTACATGTCGGAGGAGTTGACGCAGGTTGTGGCCGCAGACTTCATGTGGCGGTTCAGGCCTGGCCCGTTTGCGACGAACCTGTCATCGTCGCGGGCGATCGAGGATGTCGCAGCCCGGCACGGGCAGAAGGTGTACCGGTCGGCGGTGGGTGAGATCAACGTGGTCCGGAAGATGCAGGAGGTGGGCGCCGTGCTGGGCGGTGAGGGGAATGGTGGCGTGATACTTCCAGACCTTCATTACGGCCGAGATGCTCTCGTCGGGACTGCGATGTTGCTTCAACATCTTGCCAATGAACGCTGCTCGCTCACGGATGTGCGGGAGGGGTTGCCCGTGTATCACATTGCCAAGAAGAAGACGGCGATCGGTGCGGTCGATCCTGACGTGCTGCTTGCGTCACTGGCGACTGCGCACGAAGCAGAACGGGTTGATACGACGGATGGCGTGAAGATCGATATGGAAAGCAGCTGGGTCCATGTGCGGCGGTCGAACACGGAGCCCATCGTGCGGGTTTATGCCGAGGCGCCGAGCGCGCACGAGGCAGAGGAGCTCGGCGAGCGGTTGGTGGGGGAGGTCAACGGGTTGGCGGCATCGCTCGACAGCTGAAACGTGGGTCCGTGGTTGCCGGTGGTGGCTGGCGGTGCCGTGAAAGGTGGGTTGGGCTGAACTGATGGGGCTACGCCCTCCTCCCCGACAATCCAGGTCATCAGGAAGACCGAGCGCGAGCCCGGACGGGTCCTGGGAGACACTTCCTTCGTTCACCCTTCGAAACGACCGGGTCCGCTACCGCGAGGGCTGCGGACCCGGCACAACGACCCCGAAACGAAGAAGACCGGACAAGCTATCTGACGACCAATGTAAGTCGGTTCGTGAGGTTGCAGCGCTCGGCACTGTCGGCTCGGCCTTCAGGATTGATCGCGGCGGCTCAATTGCATTTCCAATCCCACACAAATCGGGCGAGTGTGAAGTTTCCTTCCGAATCCTCATGTCCCGTCCAGCTGGCGCGGAGGTGCAGCCTGTCGCCATCCTGGTTAGCATACTTCTCATTGAGTTGGAAGTGGTCGATCACGGACGGACCGTTTTGTTTACGGACCGTGTGACTGATGTCCTCGCCATTTGTAAGCCTCCAGATGCCCGACTCTGGTGCCTGTCCCCATTGCGGAGACGCGGTATCGTAGTTGAGTTTAAGATGCTCTATTTGATTCCCTGAAGGAAGGGTAGTCGTGACCATGACGTAGTCAGCGAACCCATGCCAGGTCATAGTTTCGTCCAGGCATTCGATATATTCTTCAACACCTTCTATCGAGACGATTTCCACCGGTCCGACGGTTCGCTGGACTTTGTATGCCGCGCTAGCGCCGGCGGCGACGCCACCTTGAGATGCCTCGGCATCTGCGACTACGGCTGATTCAGTTGGCATCGTCTCGCTGCATCCTGTCAGTGCGAATACGAGCAACATTGTGGAGAGTAAGCAGACGGTTTTCATACCAATACCTCTTGCGGAGCTGGCTGGGACCTGCATGCCGCGCTTGGACGTGCTCAATACTGACGAACGGGTATCCTGCTTCGAGGAGGCGCGGCGAGGGTCCTCAATAGGATTGTAATGGTGTTTCAGATACGAAATGAGACCCACGACTGCTGTGCGTGGAAGTACGCGGCGCAACGGCGGGAATACCCTGAACAACGTAAGGACCGACAAACGACTAAACGGCTACGTCGACCGGGCGACTCGCGGATTCATGGCCATCCGACCGAGTGCGTGGCCTGCCAGGGTGGACGCCATGTGTCTGTCGATCCGCAGCGTGTCGACTCATTGACCGTAAACAAAAAAGGCGGCACCCATTCGGGCACCGCCTTTCCTGAAGTCGCTGGGCGACGGACTAGAAGTCCATGCCACCCATGCCACCCATGTCCGGAGCGCCACCCGGCATCGCCGGCGCCTTCTCCGGCCGATCGGCAACAACGGCCTCAGTCGTCAGGAGAAGTCCTGCGACGGATGCCGCATTCTCGAGCGCCGTCCGTGTGACCTTGGTCGGGTCAATCACGCCGAGGTCCATGAGCTTGCCATACTCCTCGGACTGGGCATTAAAGCCGAAGTCTCCCTTGCCCTCTTTGACCTTCTGGACAATGATCGATCCTTCGTGTCCGGCGTTGGCTGCGATCTGACGAAGCGGCTCTTCGAGCGCCCGTCGAATGATCGAAACACCGATCAGCTGATCCTCATCCTCGATCTTCAGCTTGTCGAGGGACGTCAGAGCGCGGATGTACGCAACACCACCACCCGGTACGATTCCTTCCTCGATGGCTGCGCGTGTAGCGTGGAGTGCGTCTTCGACTCGCGCCTTCTTTTCCTTCATCTCAGGCTCTGTGGCAGCACCGATCTTCAGCACCGCAACGCCGCCCGACAGCTTCGCCAGACGCTCCTGTAACTTCTCACGATCGTAGTCGCTGGTCGTGGACTCAACCTGCTGCTTGATCTGATTGGTGCGGGCCTTGATCTGCTCGCTGTCACCTGCGCCGTCAACCACGACCGTGTTGTCCTTGTCGATCACGACACGCTTGGCACGGCCCATGTAATCCAGCGTCGAATTCTCGAGACGATAGCCCTTCTCTTCCGACACAACGGTTCCGCCGGTCAGGATGGCAATATCCTCGAGCATTGCCTTGCGACGATCGCCAAAGCCAGGAGCCTTAACTGCCGCCACCTTGAGCGTGCCGCGGAGCTTGTTGACTACCAGTGTGGCAAGAGCCTCGCCTTCCACATCCTCTGCAATCACGAGGAACGGAGCGCCCATCTGGGCAACCTTCTCGAGAATCGGGAGGAGATCCTTCATCGTCGAAATCTTCTTGTCGTGGATCAGGATGTATGGATCCTCAAGAACGACCTCCATATTCTCCGCATCCGTCACGAAGTAGGGGGAGAGGTAGCCGCGATCGAACTGCATACCCTCGACCACTTCCAGCGTGGTCTCGGTGCCGCGAGCCTCTTCAACGGTGATAACACCGTCCTTTCCGACCTTCTCAAATGCATCGGCAATCAGTTCGCCGATTGCTCCGTCATTGTTGGCCGAGATGGTCGCGACCTGAGCGATGCGGTTCCGATCCTGGATGTCCTTGCTCTGGCTCCGGAGGTTCTCAACAACCGCCGTAACCGCATGGTCTACGCCACGCTTGAGGTCCATCGGATTGGCACCGGCCGTGACGTTCTTGAGTCCAGACGTCATAATGGCCTGTGCAAGAACTGTCGCCGTGGTCGTGCCGTCACCGGCAACGTCACTGGTTTTCGATGCGACTTCCTTCAGCATCTGTGCACCGACGTTCTCGAGCCGGTCTTCCAGTTCGATCTCCTTGGCAACCGTGACGCCGTCTTTCGTGACGGTCGGTGCTCCAAACTTCTTCTCAATGATCACGTTTCGACCCTTGGGGCCTAGCGTAACCTTCACCGCTTCTGCAAGCGCATCAACTCCAGCCTTAAGCTTGGAGCGAGCGTCCGAATCAAAAACAATCTGCTTTGACATGGTATCGATAGTGTGTTTTAGTCTTTGATTGACCAACCCTTTACGGAGAGGTCAGCTACTTCTTGAGGATTCCGAGAATGTCGGTCTCCCGCATGATCAGATATTCCTCATCTTCGAGGCTGATTTCGGTACCGGAATACTTGCCGTACAGAACGGTATCACCTTTCTTGACCGTCATGTCGATCTTGGTTCCGTTCTCGACGCGCCCGGGACCGGCAGCGATGATGGTGCCTTTCTGTGGCTTTTCCTTGGCGGTGTCGGGAATGAAGAGGCCGCTGGCCGTCTTCTCTTCAGCCGCCTGGGCCCTGACGACAACTCGGTCACCGAGTGGTTGGATGCTGGCCATTGCTCAACTCCTCCAATTACATTGATTTATGAGAGTACATCTGATGTTCAACTTGTTAGCACTCGTGCGTGTAGAGTGCTAACCGCCCGGTAAAAATTTTTGCCGGGCAGCAAACTTGGTAGTAGGGTAGAACCTATCTCGCCGTTACCATGTTCCGTGAACGAATTACGAAGAAAACCGGTCTAGTGCCCATTCCTGCTCCGATCCCGCGGTCGAAATACGGCTCGCCACCGCGCCTCAATTCAAAGCAAATCCTCTGGCTTACGATCACCGGTCTCGCCGTCGGGGTCCTGGTTGCGGGCTCTTTTCTGCCACCTCTCGTGAGTGATAGCTGGCGCGGGCTCATCATGTCCGGCTATAGACCGGTCTGTCATCAGCTGCCGGGTCGGTCGTTTCACTTTGCAGGCGAACAGATCGCGCTCTGCCATCGGTGTGTCGGCATCTGGGGGGCGCTACCGGTCGCCATCCTGCTTTTCGCCGGGCTTCGCCGGTGGGATCGGTGTCTGTCCAACCGGGCGGGACTCGCGATTCTGCTCTCGCTCGCGCCGCTCGGAATCGACTGGGCGGGGGACTTCGCCGGAATCTGGCACAACACACCCGCCAGCAGGCTCATTACCGGAGCCATTTTCGGCCTGGTCGCCGGGTACTTTCTGGCCCGCGTTGTGATCAAGAGCGTCGGCGCCGGAGGCCGTGAAACAAAGGAACCTTCGGACACGAACACTTCCATCAAAGATGGTGGGTCGAGAGCTCCGAATTGATTGTTTTTCTCGGAGTCCGGCCGTTTCTTGGATCGACACGCTTTGTCACTCGCGTCGCGAATTCTTCAGACTATCCCTCCCGGACCCATGCCTGAAAAGAAACAATCGATCATTCTGGGATCGGCGCTCGTCGCTGTCCTGTCGACTTCCTACCTCGGGCTTATCAACTGCCTCTGCTGTGCTGGCGTTGTGATTGGAGCGCTCGTCGCCGTGTGGCACTACAGTTCTACGAACAGCATCACCCTGACGGGCGGCCAGGGAGCCGTGCTCGGGCTGACGGTTGCGCTGATCGGCGCCGCGATCAGCGCCGTGCTGGATTACGCATTGATGCAGGCGGGCATTCGCGTGGACCACACGATAATGCAGTTCATTCTCGACCGGTTCGGAGACCAGATGCCGCCGGAATCATATGACCAGCTCGTCGAACAGATGGAGGAGACCGTTACAGCAGGCAAGTTCGCGCTGCAGGCCCTGTTCGGAGTCGCACTATCTGCGGGCTTTGGAGCCATTGGCGGAGCGATCGGAGCGTCTGTGTTCAAGAAGGGCGGCGACGACCCGACCTATCCCCAGGGATAATCTCTCGATGGCCGTCCGGCGGGCTAGATTCGTTCGTCGGGCGACTGACGCCGAAGGGCGAGTGGAGGTCTCAGCACCTCTGATAACATCACTGCGTCACGTGCCGAGCGCCGAGAGCGTAACAGCGCGACGACTCCGTCGGCTGCTGTCGCTCGCTGTTCCGGAATGACTTCCTCAAGTTCGGGTGTCTCGATACGCGCAAGCTTCAGAGACTTGAACGGAACGGCGGCCGCGGGCGTGTGGGAACTGGACGGTGCTCTTTCGAACGATTCTTCACGCGTGAACCCGCTACCGGTCGCCGCTTCGTGCTTCGGTCCGAATTCGTCGGGGAAATACTCCGTCCGCTCCGCAGGGCGCGACTCCGGCTCCTGCCCACCAAGCGCCTCGCTGATTTCTCGAATAGCACGTGCGAATTCAGACTCCTCAGCCTCTTCGTACTCGGGCCTGTCGTCCACGGGTGGTGCCGACGTGGGTGTCTGCTTACCCTTGGTCTGGTTCCCGAACCAGCGGAACAGGGCGGGAAGAGCCAGTGCCGCCAGTATCAACAGATCAAAAAAGTCCATCGCTTACGCTGTAGTTCGTGCTTCAGGAAAGTACCGCGCCGCCGCCTGGCAGTCCAGAAGTACCGGACCGGTGTGCAATGAGGAGTTCAATCAGTCGCCGATTCGCCCTGGGGAAGGCGTAGCTGTCCAGTTCGTCAAAACGGGCCCAGCGGGAGTCCAGCGTGCTCACAGGATCACCGGCCACAAGCCGGCACACAAACGGATGCAGGGTCACCTTGAAGTGACTGTACGCATGTTCGATGGTGCTCAGTGCGGCGCCCGTCTCAACTTCCACCCCCAGCTCCTCACGTACTTCTCGCCGGCATCCCTCTTCGGGGGATTCGCCGCCCTCAATCTTCCCTCCAGGAAATTCCCACAGGCCCCCGAGCAGTCCATCTTCGGCACGTTTCTGAATGAAGACTCTGTCGTCGTCCACGAGAACGGCGACGGCGATTTGGTGGTGAGGCACCGGCCTTCTTTTTCGGCGAATGGGAAATTCAGCGGTCCGCCCGCTCGCAAACGCCGCGCACGCACTATTGACCGGGCACTCGTCACACTGTGGATTGCGCGGCGCACATACCGTAGCACCGAGCTCCATTATCGCCTCGTTGAAACGCCCGGGGTCTCGCTCGTCGAGCAGGTCATCGGCGAGTTGCTGGATAAGATTCTTTCCCTTTGAGGACGAGGGATCGTCACCGATCTCAAACAAGCGACTGATCACTCGCGTCACATTCCCGTCTACGACAGCGTAGGGTTCACCGTATGCAATCGACATGATCGCAGCGGCCGTGTACGGCCCCACTCCGGGCAGACCAATAACGCTTTTGTGGTCAGCAGGGAATACCGAGTCCATCTCACGGACGATCAGCTGCGCCGCCCTGTGCATGTTGCGCGCTCTCGCATAGTATCCCAGTCCTTCCCAGTCCCGGAGCACACCATCGAGTTGTGCAGCCGCCAGTGAATCAATGGTAGGGTAATTCGACGCGAATCGATTGTAATATGACTCGGCCTGATCGACCCTCGTTTGCTGCAACATGATTTCCGACAGCCAGATGCGATACGGGTCCTTAGTCCGCCGCCATGGCAGGTCACGTGCAACGTTGTTAAACCACGGCACAAGTCGCTCGCGGACCGTCTGGATTTGTTCTGCGACGTCCACCAACTCAGGGGATTACATCTACGGTGACCGTCAGCGTGTCGACGGTCAGGCCTCGACTGATCGCACGGAAGAGCAGGGTGTGCGTGCCGTCATCCCCAATCTTTGTCTGCCAGAAGAAAGCCGGGCCGCTGCGCCAGCTGCGAGCCGGGATGAGTAAGCTTTCGTAGACGTCAACCGGTTGGCCACCGACGGAGTCCGGCAGATGGGTGATGAGCAGCGCGCCGGCCTTCACGGCGTAGGAAAGCGAGTCGATACTCGTTACATGAAAGACGTCTTTTTCGCCCGGCGCGCGGACCGCCTCATCGACTGGCGCGTTTCCAGCCCACGCCGAAAGTGCAATCACGCCTGTCAGTATTCCCATCCAACCGAATCGTGCGAAAACGCCAAGCCACAATCGGAGGAGCCCGTGCCCGCCACTTGATGCAGCGATGGAGCCTCGGCGTGGTATTGGCAGGAATAATCGCATCATGTTCGGTGGCGGCGGCTCAGCCGACGGGCAGAGTACAGGTCGGGGCGGTCAGAATCTTTGTCGATGGTCGTCAGGTAAACCGGTCGCTGCCCGCTTCGTTTCCACTCGATTCGCTGGAAGTTGAGGGCCGTCGCGAAGTCGACAGAATCAGAACACGTGGCTTTCTGTATGCGCGGCTCGATTCCGTTGTTTACGGATCTTCACCGGCGATCTACTTAAGCAGGGGCTCTCTGGTGCGCATCGGTGAGATCCGAATCGAGGCATCGAGCCAGGGCGGCATAGACGATCCGGAGGAGTTCCTTCGCGTCCGCTTGGGAGATCCATTCGTCCCTTCCGTTGTTGAGCAGGATCTTGTCTTCCTGCTGGATGCGTACAACCGCGCCGGATACCCGTTCGCAGAGGCACGGATCGCCGGAGTCGAGTTGGTGCCCGGCGACAACCAGCGGGTACGACTGACCCTGGAACTGAATCCGGGTGACTCGATGCTGCTTGATCAGATACAACTACCCGGAGCCGTTCGAACGAAGCCCGGATACGTTGGCAGGATTACCGGAATGCGGCCGGGGCGAACGCTGACGGATTTCGATCCAGAGGAGATTCGCAGATCGCTGCTCGCAACAGATTTCTTTGATGAAGTGGGTCGTCCGACGCTGGCACGCGGCCGCGAGGGAAGCGTGATTGTGGTCATACCGATTGAAGAAGGTGCCCCCGGCAGCTTTGATCTTGTAATGGGTTACACGCCGCGAACCTCGGCCGTGCAGAGCGGCGGACTCGTTGGGACCGGACGTCTGGATCTGAGGAATCTGTTCGGTGGCGGCCGATCCTTCGATCTCAGACTGAATCGGCTCCCGGGTCGTGTCAGCACTGTGGATGTTGGCTTCGCCGATCCAGGTATTCTGCGGATTCCGCTTGGACTCGAGGGTCGATTCAATGGAGTGCAGCAGGATTCGACATACGACCAGCAGCGATACGCGCTCAATCTCAGCTACAGCCTGAGCAGAAATCTCAGAGTGGTGGCGGGGGCAAGTCGAGAGGTCACGAAGCCGGGGCAGGCTGGCTTGCGTCTTCGAGCCGGGACCCAGCGAATTCCGAGATCCACCGCGTCGTTTGTCGGCCTTGGCATTCGATTCGAGTCCGTTGACTGGCCGGTGAATCCGCGACGCGGTCTGGCTGTGGAGACGATGTTCGAGAGAGGAAACAAGAACCGCACGGGACGGCGCGCCGATGTTTCAGGAGACACCTTGACCGAGCGCACGAGGTCGGGTCAGGAAAGGCTCCGGGTGGAAGCACGATACTATGTACCGATCTTCCAACGGCAGGTCGTGGCCCTCGGTGTCGACGCACGACTTGTTTTCAGCGATGAGTATGACGAAAGCGACCTGATTCGATTCGGCGGAGCAAACTCGCTGCGCGGATACAACGAAGAGCAGTTTCTCGGGCGGATGGCAGGCCGCGCCGTAATCGAATATCGTTATCAGTTGGATCGCTATGCGTATGCGTTCGTTTTTACGGACATGGGAATCCTGGAGGTGCCGGAGACTCCGGAGCTGGAGGCGGTCAGGCAAATCCTCCCGGGATTCGGTTTTGGAATGCAGTTCCGCACTGTCGTGGGCTTGATCAACGCGACGTATGCGTTCAACGACTCGGACAGTCCGGTGGACGGGCGGGTTCACGTCGGGTTGTCGTTCAGCCTGTAGTTTCCGTGGGGTACAAAGTGAGGCATCTGTGAGAAGCAAGAGTGCGCCTGGTACGACGTTCTTTTTTGCGGCACCGGACGACTTCGACGGCGCGGTGGTGTCGCTTCGCGACGACGAAGCTCATCACGCTTCACGCGTGCTGCGCTTGCGCACGGGCGACGAGATTCAGATCGTGGACGGGATGGGAGGCTGGTACAGGGTGACGCTGGATAAGCTCGATGGCGGCGTGGTTCGTGGAAGCATTATTGAGCGCCGCCTGGGGGTAGGGGAGTCTTCGACCTACGTTCACCTTGCGGTTGCGGGTTTGAAGAGCCGGTCGCGCTTCGACATGATCCTCGAGAAGGCGACGGAGCTCGGTGTCAGCCGTGTCACCGTGCTCGATACTCAGAGGGCAGAGCGAGCAAGGGTGGATGTCGATCGTTCCACACGGCTGATGCGTGCCGCAATGAAGCAGTGCAAGCGCAGTCGAATTCCATTGCTGGAAGGTCCGGTTGGCCTGTCTGAATTTCTGTCCGCCGCCGAAGCGTCACGCAAATTGGTCTGCCACAACGGTGATGGGGACGTGTCCATCCCGAATGCCCTGGATGCGTCCGATCGCGACGTGACAATCGCGGTTGGCCCGGAGGGAGGATTCGCGGACGACGAGATTGATCAGGCGATCGCGCAAGGATTTCAATCCGTCCATCTTGGGCCAAGGCGCCTGCGCACCGAAACTGCGTGTCTCGTTGCCTGTAGCGCCATTCTATTGACAGGTATTGTATAATACACTGAAGCACAGCGGGTTATAGTTATCAAGAAATCCAATACTTTAATAGAGACAACAGTCTCGTCCGTCGAATTGGTGGACGGTGTGTTGATCAAGGCGAGGCGTGACGTCGTTCGCCTTCCGGATGGAAACGAGTCTGTTCGTGAGTGGATCGATCATCCGGGAGCCTCGGCAGTCGTACCGTTGTTCGACGACGGTTCGACCCTGCTCGTCAGGCAGTTTCGATATCCTCCGAAACGCGAATTCCTCGAGGTGCCCGCGGGCAAGATCGACATTGCGGGGGAATCTCCGGAGGACGTGGCGCGGCGTGAGTTGGAGGAGGAGACGGGATGGCGAGCCGGTCGACTGGAGTCACTCGGGTCCCTGTATCCGTGCATTGGTTACAGCAACGAAATCATCCATTTCTATGTGGCCCATGACCTTCAGCCCGGCACGCGTGCTCTTTCGGAAGGGGAATTCATGGAGAACGTCCGGATGCCGTTCACAGAGGCGGTTTCGGAGGCGAAGGCTGGCAAGATCATCGACATGAAGAGCGCTGTTGCGCTGATGATGGCGGCTGCGCGCCTTGAATTGGGAAGAATTGAATGAGAAAAGCGATCGAGGGCGTTCAACCAGTACATGAGTGGACGTCTTTGTCTGTATTTTAGACCTTCGTCCATTTTTCCTGTAGATCCGTCAATTAGGCCGCTTCAGGATGAAGAGTGGTCGAGACCTTTAACAAACTCCCGCACCCGACATGTTCACGCTTCTCGTAGTTATCATCGGACTCATTGCGATCATCATGATCCTTGTGGTTCTTTTGCAGAGCGGCAAGGGAGGCGGACTGGCCGGGATCGCTGCCGGCGGAGCGACGCAGAGCCTACTTGGCACGCGTACGGCGCCCGATATCCTGGAGAAAGCGACATGGGTGCTCGGCGCCCTGTTCATCTTCCTCTGCGTTGTCACTACGTTCTTTATTGGCGGCGAGGAGGGTAGTCAGAGCGTCATTCAGCAGGGCGACGCCACCGGACAGGCCGCGCCTGTTCTCCCTCCGGTCGACGCTCAATCGCTGCCTGCAGCTGACGACGCCGGCAGTGCCGCTACCGATACTCCCGACGAGTAGGCGAACCCGGGCGTGCGAGGTAGACGTCACTTCGTTGTGACATGCCGAATGTAATGACTCGCCCAATCACCCAGGCGCACCTTTTGTTCTGACGCAAATCCTCACAGAACAACAAGCGGCGACCCCGCTTTCGCAGAGCCGCCGCGGGGACGGTGTTATCGGTCTGTAAGCCGAATTCTGTCTTCCCGCCTGCCTTCCGCCGGGGCGCGTGCGAGGAGATCATCATTTATCTGGGACCTGCGTCACCGCAGGCCTCGAGCAGCCTACCCGTACTGCATTCAAGACGGGCCGTCTTTCCCACCTTGCGGTGGAGCAGTACTGCTTGGCCTTGCACCCCGTGGGGTTTGCCTGGCCGCAACGGTCACCCGAAGCGCCGGTGGGCTCTTACCCCACCATTTCACCCATCACCGGATCCCGGATAACCGGGACGTCGGCTGGTTTGCTTTCTGTTGCACTTGCCGTCAGTCGCTGAACGCAACTGCCTTCCCGTTAGGAAGCACGGTGCCCTGTGGTGTTCGGACTTTCCTCACCGCTCGATGAGCGGCGCGATGATCCGACCGATAACCAAATCCGACGATGCCTCAGAGCGGCATCTCCTTCGTCGTCTTCTGAAACAGTTCCAGATCGACAATGATTCGACCCGTGTGCTCGCACGCGACGATCCTGTTGCCCTGCCGGATCTCAACCTGACGCTGCGGAGGAACGGCAAAACCACCGGCGGCTCCACGATCGAGCGGTACCACCGCGCGTCCATCACGTAGTCGATTTCGCAACCTGTCGTAGGCTCGTAGATAGCGCGGGTCTACTTCGCTGGCAGCCGCCTTCCGCTTCTTCTCAAGATTCGACTGCTCAGATTTCGTGTCGTTGAGAACCTCTTCGAGCTCGGCCTTTTTACCCGAGAGAATGGACTCCATTTCGTCGAGTCGGAGCTTTGCCGCAGCTACAGCCTCCTCGCGCTCGTCCTTCGAGCCGTCAATGAGTTCAATCCGATTCTGAGCCTCGACGATGCGGTTGCGCTGGGCCTCGATCTCTTTCGTCAGAGCGTCGTACTCGCGGTTGTTGCGAACCTGAAGTTGCTGCTCCTCATACTTCTTGATCAGGTCTTCCGCGTCCTTGATATCTAACCCGGCCTGCTTCTTGCCGACTTCGTGCTCCTTTGCCTCCGTGTCGTATTTCTCGATCCGAGTCTCCAGGCCTGTTCGTTCATCCTCGAGATCCCGAATTTCGTCCGGAAGATCTCCCCTGAGTTTCTTGATCTGATCGATCTTCGAATCGACGAGCTGCAATCGAATTAAGGTCCGAAGCTGCTCACTGATACTTGATTCTACCGCTGTGACCATTCGTGATTTACGTGTCGTGTCGGGGGTTGGCGAACAAGATGATACGGCAGGAGATAGGTTATGTTCGAAGCATTTGGAGCAAAGATGCGCTAGGACCTGGTGAAGGTTCTGACGGGGCTCGTCCGAACGGTCGTCGGATGAAACTCGATCTCAGGCAGCGACTGTCTCAGTCGGTCGACTAGCAACTGCTCCGTTCCGGCTTCGGTCTCGTAGTGACCCGCATCGACGAGCAGCAGGTCGGCGGTCCCGTGCTCGTCCGACACCTCAAAAAACCGGTGGTACGAGACATCTGATGTGACGTAGGCTTGCGCACCCGCACGTCTGGCTGAATCCATGAGGTCAGCTCCAGCGCCTCCGCAGACGGCGACGCGCGAAATCCTTGCCTCATCGGGCCCTGAGAAGCGCAGCACATCCGCCTTGAGCGCTGCCGCGACGTGAGTCAGGAAGTCTGGCACCGCCATCGGCCCGGGCAGGTCTCCAACCGCCCCCAGCCCCGCACCCGAGTAGCGCCGGTTCTGCGGGTAGATGTCGTAGGCAACTTCTTCGTACGGATGGGCCGATCGGAGCGCTGCGATTGTCTGGGCTACCCGCCAGGTCGGCACCTCCGCCTCGACACGAACCTCCTCTACGGATTGCACCGTACCGTCGGCCGCACCGACGGCAGGCTGTGCACCCTCGCCCGCCCGGAAATAGCCGATGCCCTTCGTCCCAAAGGCGCATGAATCGTAGTTGCCGATCCGTCCGCCTCCGGCCGCCGCAATAGCTTCTCGAACCAACAACTCGTGGCTCTCCGGCACGAACGTCACCAGCTTGCACAGCGAGTCTTCAAGCGTTGTCAGAAACTCCACACCACGCAGATCCAACGCGGAGGCCAGGGCAAACGAAACTCCGTCACGCGCGGCATCAAGATTCGTGTGAGCCGCATACAGTGCGATGCCGGCCTCCGCCAGACGCAGCGCCAGTCCGCTTACGAAGTCGCCGCCGGTGAGCGACTTCAGCGGTCGGAAGAGAAGTGGGTGGTGCGTGATAATCAGATCCGCATCCTTCCGGATGGCCTCGTCGACTACTCCGGGCGTGAGATCGAGCGCCACGATCACCCTGCTGACGGATCGCTCCGCTCGCCCCACCTGCAGGCCTACGTTGTCGTAGGACTGCGCCGTCGACGGAGGCGCCCACTCCTCAATGATCTTCGCTATATCTGAAACTGATGCCATAAGAACGACGGTCAGCGACGGGCCGGACGACCGGAGAGTTCGATCCCCTCCGCTTCATCGACGCGAAGGGTCAGTAACGCTCCTATAATAAAAAACACCATGACGATCGCGACACCGAACCGCTGGTTTCCGAAGAACCCTGTCAACTGGCCCAGCAAAAGCGGGCCGAGAAACGCAGTCGCCTTGCCGGAGAATGCAAAGAAACCATAGAACTCCGTTTCCTTGTCGTCCGGAACGAATCGCCCCATCAGAGATCGGCTCGCCGACTGGTTTGGTCCGACCAGCAACCCCACAAGGATTCCCGACGTCCAGAAGAGCGCCACGGAGTGCGTGAGTACCGCGAGGAGGCTTGCAAACGTGAGTCCGACCAGCGTGATCAGGATCGTCTTCTTTCCGCCGATCCTGTCATCCAGAAATCCGAACAGATAGGCCCCGAGCCCCGCCGAGACGTTCAGCGCAATCCCGAAGATCATCACCTCTTCTATCGTGAAGCCGAATGTGCCGGCAGCGTAGATGCCACCAAAGGCGAATATGGTCACAAGCCCGTCGTTGTAAATCAGTCGCGCCACCAGCAAACGAAAGATCTGACGGAAGCGCCGGATGTCGTGGAACGTGCGGACGATCTGACGCGTGGCCTCTGTCATCACACCGTCGCCACGCCCGACGAGCCGGGGCTGCAGCTCCGGAACGAAAACGAACATGGGTATGCAGAAGATCGCGAACCACACGGCCACGAGAATATTGGTGGCGCGGACGTGTTCGCCCGTCGAAGCGTCTAGACCAAACGGAGGAACGTCTACCTGTACCAGGGCGAAGAGCGCAATCACCATGCACAGCAATCCGCCGACGTAGCCGAGCGCCCACCCGTAACCCGATATGCGACCGATCTTGTCAGGTGGCGCAAGGTCGGGGAGATACGCGTTGTAAAACACGTTGGCGAGTTCAAACGCGATGTTGGCAATCACAAACACCGTCAGGGCGTACAACACCTGACCGGGTCCGGGGAAGAACATGACGAAGCTCCCCACGATTACTACGATCGTTGAGATCAGCAGAAATCGTTTCCTGTATCCGCCGCGGTCGGCGATGGCCCCGAGGTATGGCGATGCAAGGGCCACCACAAGCGATGTGATCGTCACCGCCAGCGACCACTGCGCCGTTCCGGATACGGAGTCTGCTGCGATGGCCTTCGTGAAGTACGTCGCGTAGATGAAGGTCACGACGAGCGTGGTAAACGACGAGTTCGCAAAATCGTAGAGCGCCCAGGAGGCGATACTGCGGCGGTCGGTCGTTACGGATGAATTCATCAGGTGGACGTCGAGACGGATGTGGTCGGCGAAGGTAAGCAATTGGTTGAATCGGCGCGCCAGCCACGCGCCGTATGCGCAATATTTGGTACGCCGCAACCGATTTCCGCAATTGAATTCCAGACGCCAGTGACGTTTCTTGGGGCGGACTCACCCTGCTACCCTTCATGATTGGATCCACTTTCGGGCAGTACCGCATCCTGGAGCAACTGGGCCAGGGGGGTATGGGCATCGTCTATCGCGCCCACGACGAGAAACTCGATCGCTCCGTCGCCCTCAAGTTTCTTCCCCAGCATTTGCAGTCGGACGCCACGTCGAAGCAGCGCTTCATACAGGAGGCGCGTGCGGCGTCG
Source organism: Rhodothermales bacterium (assembly GCA_013002345.1). Classification (NCBI taxonomy): domain Bacteria; kingdom Pseudomonadati; phylum Rhodothermota; class Rhodothermia; order Rhodothermales; species Rhodothermales bacterium. The sequence goes on along the minus strand of JABDKH010000059.1, from coordinate 3,416 downwards.
GCGCTGGACGACCCGCACATCTGCACGATCCACGACATCGCCGAGGCCGAGGACGGGCGTCTCTACATCGTGATGACATTCTACGATGGTCAGACGCTTAAGTATCTCCTGGAACAGGGGCCCTTGCCGATCGATCAGGCCAACAGCATTGCGCACCAGGTTGCGCAGGGGCTGAAGACGGCGCACGACCACGGCATAGTCCACCGTGATATCAAGCCCGCGAATATCATGGTGACCCGGACGGGTCTGGTAAAGATTCTCGATTTCGGACTGGCCAAGCTTGGGGAGGCATCCGACATAACGAAAGCGGGGTCGACGCTGGGCACGGCGTCGTACATGAGCCCCGAGCAAGCTCGCGGAGGTGATGTCGACCGCCGCACCGATCTGTGGTCGTTGGGCGTGCTCTACTATGAGATGCTTACGGGGTCGCCGCCGTTTTCGGGCGGCTACGAAGCCGCGATCATGTACTCCATCCTGAACGAGGACGTTCAGCCGGTGTCGACCGGCCGCGCCAATGTCCCGGCGGAGTTCATCGATATCGTTGATCGGTGCCTGGCCAAGGAGCCCGATGACCGAATATCTGATGCCTCCAAGATTGTCGTGGCCCTGCGCGACCTGGTTTCCCACGAGGTATCAGCTACTACGTCCGCTGTTTCGGGCGTTCGACCGGCGGGAACGACGCCTGTAGGTCCGGATATGACGTCGACCGTCGGAAAGTTCGCGATCCTCGCTGCGCTCATACTTGGTGTTTCATACGCCGCCATGATCATGCTGGGGCTGCCCGGCTGGGTCTTCCCGCTTGCCGTGGTTGCGGTACTGGCCGGATTTCCGGTCGTTCTGTACGGCTTCCGGCTTGAGAAAGCGCGGTCCGAAATGCTGTCGGGCGAGCGACGCTCGCTCACCGGTTTGGCCTCGTGGCTTGATACGAGAAAGGCGTTTCAGGGCGGGTTTGTGGCGTCCGCGACATTGGTGGTGGCCGTGCTTGCCGCGATGGGTCTGCGGGCCGCAGGAATAGGACCGTTCGCAACGTTGATTACGTCGGGCGCACTGGACCGCGAGGACATGTTTATAGTTGCCGACTTCAATAATCGGACGGCCGTCGAAGGGTTGGGTGATACGGTGACGGAGGCGTTCCGGATTGACCTTTCTCGCTCCGAGGTTGTGAACCTGTTGGATCGGTCTGCAGTGCAGGCCACATTGGAGCAGATGCAGTTGGCGTCGGACACGGCGTTGTCTGAGTCGATCGCGTCGGAAATCGCGATCCGTCGCGGGGCCGCCGCAGTCGTATCGGGCGACATTCAGCCGGCGGGCGCGGGATTCGTATTGACCGCCCGCGTGAGTTCTGCCGACGGGAACGAGCTTGTGGCACTGCGCGAGAATGCGGCAGACGACGCATCCATTCTCTCGGCGATTGACAAGCTGTCCGGTCGCCTTCGCGAAGACATCGGCGAGTCTCTGGTCTCGATCCGTGCGAACGAGCCGCTGGAGGATGTGACGACGGCTTCGCTTGAAGCGCTTCGCGAGTATTCGCAAGGAGAAAGTGACGCCAGCGCCGCGCGGATCCGCGCGGCGATCCAGCACATGCAGCGGGCTATCGAGCTGGACACGACGTTCGCCATGGCGTATCGGAAGCTGGCAGTACTCCACGGTAATGCCGGCGATCCGCTTAGCCTCCAGTTGAGTGCTTCCGAAAAGGCCTTCACTCTTAGGCAGAATCTTCCGGTACGTGAGCGCCTGCTGACGGAGGCCTACTACTACAGCACGGTACTGGGCGACGACGAACAGGAACGAGTCGTTTATGAGACGCTTCTGGATCGTTACCCGAACGACGTTACGGCATTAAACAATCTCGCCATTGTGTACAATCAGCGTGGCCGACACGCTGACGCCGTCGGACTTCTTCGGCGTGCCCTTCGTGCCGCAGAGGGATTCACGTTCAGATCCAACCTCATCGAGAATCTCGTGGCTGAGGAGAGGTGGGCCGAGGTGGAGGAGGAGTTGGTCGCTTTCGACGTGGCGTTGCCAGGCAATGCGTACGTCCCGGCGTCCCGTGTCGGGATTGCCTATCTGAATGATGACTTTGAGGCTGCCACCGCCTGGGCAGACTCGGTCGCCGCGCGTTCAGGCGCCGACTTCTGGCAGCGGCGGTCCGTGGGTGCGAAGGCCGCGCTTTCGGCGGGGCAGGGTAGGATGACAGACTACCAGCGACTGAGTGCATCGGTACGCGAGCGAAGACTTGCAGCAGGAGACACAGTCGGTGCGATGTTTGAAGAGCTGAGACAGCTTTCTGCCGTACTCGAGCTTACGGCGTCTGACACGGAGATCCGCGCCGAGCTGGATCGCATTGTGGCAGCGTATCCGTGGGAGTCGTGGCCGGCGCAAGTCAGGCCCTATCCGTTCGTGGCGGGCATCAGCGCCTGGATTGGAGATGTCGACGTGGCGCGCGATTGGATTACTAGGTACAGGACCGAGATTCCGGCTGCCCTGCAGCGCAATGATCAGGCTGCGAACATCATCGATGCATTTGTCATGGCGCGAGAGGGCGATCTGGAGACCGCCATTCCAAAGATGGAATCGGCGTACAGGGACGCCGGGTGTCGACGCTGTTTTCAGGATCTCATGGGCACGGTCTACATGGCGGCAGGACAGAACGAGAAGGCGGCAGCCGCTTTTGAGCGTTTCACGAGTGCTCCTGAAATGTGGGGTGGCCTTATCAGTAATCCGGCGATGGTTGGACCGGTATTGGAATGGCGGGCCCAGCTGTACGAGCAGCGGGGAGAGACTGACCAGGCGATTGAGACGCTCGCAAGATTTGTCAAGCGGTGGGAGAGTGCGGATCCCGAGCTACAACCGCGCGTGCAGGCGGCGAAGAAGCGTATCGAAGCGCTTCTGGTCGAGAAAGCACGAGAGCCGGCCGCAACAGGCTAGCCGAATAGCTGGCGTTTGACCGGGGCCATCTACTCATCCGCGGACGCAGCGAACTAGTCCTTCGATTCGAGCGGCAGGTATTTCTGCGGGAGCAAGATCCCTGCTCCGGCCTGTTCCGGCTGCCACGCAAGATTGGCGATCCACCACCGGCCATCCTTGAACAGCACCTGGATGCTATTGACGCCACGAACTAACGGCGTCTCAAGATCGTCTCCGCGAAAACCTTCGTACGAACTGAAGGCGTGTACCAGATTGCCGAACCGTTCTTCGACCCGCGCAATCTCGGATTCAAAGAACCCCATCTCCACCAGACGGACACCCGACCGTTCGATGTAGTCCTCAGGGGTCATCTCGAGCACGTCGACTCTACCTTCCGGATTGCTGAAGATGGGTACGAGATTAGCGGTCGGCAGGAAGAGCGATCTGAATCGGTTCCAATCCCGTTCCTCACCGGCGGGCCCCGAAATGACATCGTACACAGCAGCGAT
>JABDKH010000058.1 GCA_013002345.1 Rhodothermales bacterium | reverse complement strand
CAATGGTGAGACTGTCGCCCGGCAGCGTACGCCGGTACGACAGAAGTCCGGCATCGTCATCCATGATCGTATAGTCGATATCGCCCCCGACAAATAATCGGCTCTTCGAGCGGCGTAGCTGGATGAGGTCCCGGTAATACCTGTGCAGCGCCGTGTCGGGTTGCACCTCATCGGGTGGTTGCGGTGAACCATCAGGCCCCTGATCTTCAGGCTCATAGTTCAGGCCCGACCACATCATCGGCTTGCGACAATCAGGATCGTCCGCTCCCCACATTCCGACCTCATCGCCGTACCAGATGTGCGGGGCGCCATGGTACGTGAACTGCTGCATCAGAAGCATCTTTTGCATCAGACGTGTTCGCTCTCCCGGGCGGCTCACTCTGTAGCCCGGATTGTCGCGCGGGTTCACACCAAACTTGTACTTCCCGGGATTATGAAGCGAGGTGGACAATCGCGGTGAATCGTGAGACGCCGCGACATTCATCATCGCCCGCAAATTTCGGAGCGGTATGCCAGATTCAACGGAGTCGAGATGAGCGAGGTAGCCGGTCGCATTCCGTGGAGGCAGCGCACTCGCAAAGAAACTGCGCGTCGGCATGTACCACTGGTAATTCATCACGGCATCGAAGACATCACCCAGATAAGGACGGGGGTCCATCATGCGATCCGGCCAGTCTTCCCACCACACCTCACCTACCAGATAGGCATCCGGGTTGATCGACTTGACAAGCATCCGATAGTCGCGCCAGAATCCGAGTGGGACCTGGTCCGCCACGTCGAGCCGAAAACCGTCGACGCCATCCGACGGGTCGCCGTCACCGTCGGGATCCATCCAGCGCCTGGTCACGGCGAAGACATGAGCTTTAACGCCAGCGACCAGATCTCCATCGACCGGACCGCCGTGAAAATCCTCCGGGACACCCACTTTTCGAAAGGCGGGCAGCGTGCCAACGCCGGCCCAACCGTCATAGGTGAACTCGTTCGTCGAGGTCTCCGGGTCGTCGAACTGTTCCACGTCATACCAACTGGCGAATCGCGACCGAGCCTGCTTCTCGAGCACGTCCCGCCATGCCCAGAACGTAACGCCTGTGTGGTTCCACGAAACATCCATGATTGCCCGCATTCCTCGAGCATGGATTTCGCCAAGCAGTTGCAGGAACAGACTGTCGGCCGCAGTCCACACCCAGGTCGACGGATCGGCCGGATCTTCCGTCGCCGACAGCGCCCTGTCACCAATCGGATCCGGACCGAAGTTTCGATCGATGTGATGATAGCTGCGCGCATCGTACTTGTGCAGCGACGGAGCGTCGTAGATCGGATTGAAGTAGATCGCGGTGATGCCGAGATCTTGCAGGTAGTCGAGATGATTCAATACGCCGGCCAGGTCACCGCCGTATCTGCGCATCTGGACGGTATAGTAGAAGTCGCGTCCGGTCGCCTTCGCCCAGTCCTCCTGCTCGTACCAGTTGTGCGTCCATGGCGTAACCTTCCAGTCGCTGGGATGGTCGTCCTGCCATGAGCCAGCAATGTCGTTCAGCGTAGGATCGTTCGACGAATCACCGTTGGCGAACCGTTCAACGAAGATCTGGTACCATACGGCCTCCTCCGCCCAGGCCGGAACGCTCGCCGCATCTGTATCCTGCGCCGGTGGAACCACCGTGCATGCTGTAAGGCTTAGAAGAAGAACGACGATCGCTGCAGTACCACACTGGCTGAGCGGGCGATTCCATCCTGAACGCAGACACGTTTCACGAGCCGTCGAAGTCGGCATTATCTTTACCGGTTCTGTCAATCAGCACGCCCCCGCATTGAATAAGGCACAGACAAAGATCGTTACGGGCGCCACGCCACTCAAGCGTAAAGTGTTCGTGGTCATGATGCTTCTGCTACCGATCCTGTTCTTTGCCTTGCTCGAGGTCGGCCTTCGCCTGGCAGGATACGGTGAGCACTACCCTCTGTTCGAGCCGGTCCCCGGGTACGCATCTTACAAACGGCCCAACGAAGATGTCGCCCGAAGGTACTTCGCGTCGATCGAGAAAGTACCGGGCATCCCTTTCGATTCGTTCCGGGCCGTGAAGGACTCGAACACGTTCCGAATCTTCGTCCAGGGCGGATCGACGGCCGCGGGATTCCCATTCTACTTCAGCGGCAGTTTCCCGGACATGCTGGAGCAGCGACTATTGCAGAGCTTCCCCGGGCGGAACATCGAGGTGGTCAACACGGCGATGGCTGCTGTTGGTTCTTACACGCTGGCGGATCTGGCCGACGAGATCATCGCAGAAGAGCCAGATCTGGTTTTGATCTACGCCGGGCACAACGAGTACTACGGAGCGCTCGGTGTCGGATCGTCGGAGTCGCTCGGTCGCTCACCCGTGGTGGTCCGCGCATATCTGAAGCTGCAGAACCTGCGACTCGTACAGGGCCTCCGGTCGCTGTTGAGCAGTGCCGCCGCTGCTTTTCAGGGTCGGGAGCGAGGACAGAGGCCGGGCGCGACTCTGATGGAGAGGATGGTCGGCAGGCAGCGGATACCGTACGACTCCCGCATCTTCCGTGATGGATTACGGCAGTTCCGGTACAACCTCGGCGACATACTGGAGCGTTACCGGGACGCCGGCATTCCAGTGCTGATCGGTACAGTAGCCAGCAATGTTCGCGACCAGCCTCCGTTTATCAGTCGCCCCGCGGCCGCGACCGACATTAAGCGCTGGCAAGCGAGATTGGCTTCGACACGAGACCAGATCGCTCGCGGAGATTCCAGCGCGGCGCTTCGGTCGCTGGAGGAAATGATCCGCACTGATTCCCTGGCGGCTGACCCGTTCTATCTGATCGGGCGCCTGTACGACGGTCGAAAGCAATTTGCCGCTGCCCGGCGTGCCTATGTCATGGCAAAAGATCGTGACGAACTCCGTTTTCGGGCTCCGGAGGCAATCAATCGGATTATTCGAGAGACGGCATCTCGGTTCGGAGCGACGGTGGTCGAAACGGAGCAGGCTCTGGCAGCCGTCTCCGCGGGTGGGATTCCGGGCAGCGACGTCATGACGGAGCATCTTCACCCGAATATCGACGGCTACTTCAATATCGCGGATTCCTTCTACGACGCACTCAGATCCGGACGTTTCGTCGGCGAGTGGGCTGGTGCGATATCCCGGGAGACTGCGCGCCGGGAGTTACTCGTCACCCCGATCGACTCGATCGCGGGACTCTATCGGATCCAGTCACTGATGTCTTCGTGGCCGTTCCGACCTGCAGGGGCCGCTCCGCTCCCACTGGACACGATAGCAGCCAGTACGGAGGAGGGTCGTCTTGCCCTTCGCGTCTTCGAGCGCGAGATGCGTCAACTGGACGCGCTCGACGAGTTGCAGAAGCACTACACCCGAAACGGAAACTACGTTGGTGCACTCAAGGCACTGCTGTCAATCATTCAGCGGTATCCGTTTCTTCCCAATCCGTATCTCGCCGCCGCGAACATCATGATCGCACAAGGCAGGTACCAGGAGGCGATAGAGTATTGCGAGGCGTCGCTGGATCGCCTCGATTCGGCGGACGGCAGGCGGATGCTGGGTAGTCTGCTAGTCCAGGCCGGCCGCAACGCAGAGGCCATTCCGCACCTGGAGAGATCGGTGCAGATCGAGCCGTCGAGTTTGCAAGCACTTTACAACCTAGCAGGCGCCTATGCGCTCACGGGACAGTTCGTGCGAGCTCGAGAAACGGGTGCGCGTGTTCTCGAGTTGTATCCGGGGCATCAGGATACACGCCGGCTGCTTGCATCACTTCCGGGATCCTGAGTGCGATCGCCAGCATCGACGCAGATTTACGACGGAGACCTGAGAACGCCGCCGACCGCGATACCGACTCGGATCAAGCTGCTGGCTGATGCATCGACCGGCAACGCACGCGTCAAGAGCGCAACAGTCAGAAGTCGATGCCGCGATGATGCCTGCGTCACTCTGCTGCGGCGGGCTCCTCGTCCTCCCACTCTTCAATCGCTTCAAGCACGGCCGCCACGATCTCATCCTGCTCCACCGTCCGGACGATTTCTCCCCGCTTGAAAAGGTGAGCACGGCCCCTGCCCAGCGACACGCCGAGATCCGCACCGGCTGCCTCTCCCGGACCGTTCACGGCGCAGCCCATCAGCGCCACGCTGAGATCCTTCGTGAAGTTGCGCGCCTTGACGGCAGCCTCCACCTCCTCGACCACCGTAAAAAGATCGCCGGCAAGTCGGCCACATGTGGGACATGCAATGATATTTACGCCCGGACGTCCGACACGAAGTGCCTTCAGTATGTCGTGCCCGACGCGCACCTCGTGCGTTGACTCGGTGGCCAGCGAAACGCGTATCGTGTCGCCGATCCCATCGGCAAGCAAAGCACCGATCCCGATGGAGCTCTTGATGGTGCCTGATGTCAGGCTGCCCGACTCCGTCACGCCAAGATGGAGCGGATAGTCCGTCTTCTCAGCCAGTAGTCGGTACGCCTGGATCATATAGTAGACATCCGAGTGCTTGACCGATATTACGATATCCTCGAAGTCGTGCTTCCGGCATATCTCGATGTGACGCATCGCGCTCTCGAACAGAGCTTCCGGCTGCGGATAGCCGTATTTGTCAAGGATGTCCTTCTCGAGTGAACCGGAATTGACACCGATACGAATGGGAATTCCGGCTTCCTTTGCTGCCAGCAGCACCTCGTGCTCCCATTCGGGTTTCCCGATATTACCGGGGTTGATCCGAACCTTCGCGACACCCGATTCGATCGCCTTCAGTGCATACTGATAATTGAAATGGATATCTGCAACGATGGGTACAGGTGAGCCGGCGACGATGTCGGCCAGCGCATCTGCATCCTCCGGGCGAGGCACAGCCACTCGAACGATGTCAGCTCCGACATCGGCCAATCCACGAATCTCGTCGAGACACTTGTCGACGTCGTGGGTCTTGCCGACGGTCATGGATTGCACGGAGATCGGGGCACCGCCTCCGATCTGCACAGGTCCTACGTTGACTGCTCTCGATATACGTCTTGGGCGTTGCATGCCTGCTGCTTCAAATAGGATAGAGTGACCTGATGCGTGAGCTACGACGCCTGAAACACCGGAGTCTCAGGCAGGGTCCACCGGTGTGGAAGGGACGTTCGTATTCGACGAACCTTGACCAGGCGACCCGCACGGTCGGCGCCAGGCGGACAGGACCTATTCTCGCCACGCAACTGATGCGATCAGCGGCCGGTGGTCCGACAACACGACTCCGGGTACACGCGCCGACAGGACGAAAAATTCCGGCGACGCAAGTATGAAGTCTATTCGGGCAAAGCGATATCGTGCGTGATAGGTGGCGCCCCGGCCTGAACCCGCGATCGCGAAGGCGTCCTGAAATCCCTCTCGAATATGATTGAAGTCCCAGTTGTGACGAGTCGAGTTGAAATCGCCCATCACGATCACCGGATCGGTTTCATCCTTCAGCATCGCTGTTAACTGCTCGGCCTGCCCCGACCGACGTATGATCGCATTCCTATACTGACGCAGGTATCTGATAATGGTGCGCGGGTTGAGCCAGCTCGTATTCTCTTCCCTCCACGGCTTCTTCGATCCGAAAGATTGAAGGTGGATATTGTAGATGACGATCTTGCGCCGCCGCCATGTTACTTCCGAACGGGTCACTCCCGCGCCGACTCCACTCTGATCGGGGCCGAGAATGAACTGGTTCACCTGGTCGAGCGGGAAGAGGCTGTAGATTGGTACGTGAGATACGGACCGGTCTCGCCCTTGCGGCCCCAGGGTGAGGTAGGCGGCAGAGTCAGTAAGGACCGTCATGTCCCTGCGTGGATTCAGCGGCGACCCATCCTCGCTGTAGTGGGCCCATCCCTCCTGTAGACCGATCACATCAGGTCGCTCCTTACGCACAAGATTCAGCAAAGCCAGGCTACGCGCTCCGCCGTCGCGAGAATACAGGGACGGGTAATTGAGCGTCATGATCGAGAGCCGCTCGCCTATGGCGAACTCGGTTGGATCCGCACCGCCGCCCGTCGGAGCGAACCGGATGACTACGAGCACCATCAGGGCCACGTTGAATACGAGCGCCTTCCAGCGCCGAGCCAACAACAGTGGCAGGGCTGCCAGAACAACCACTGCGCTCAGGTACGGGAGCGGAATGGCGACAAGCTGCAGCCACCAGAAGGTACCGGGATGAACGAATCTGGCTGTATATCCTGCCAGAAACGCCGCCATCAGCGCTGCATAGATGACGTAGGCAATCGACTTTACGAATCGACGAAATAGCAAGGGACTCCCGATCAATCTTGGCTGGCCTTGTCGAGGAAGCGCCGTTCTCCTGCCGTCAAGGCGTCAAAACCCTCCTCGCTGATCTTGTCGAGAATCCGATCCAGCTCGGACTGAGGGCTCGTCTCGGACTCTTCCTTCCGAATTACTGTATCCAGACGAGTGATACGGGCCGTTTCCTTCTTGTTGCGATTCGCCAGCCAGTTCTCCATGCGACCGAGTGGAGATCCGGAGTCGGTGGGTGCATGCGATCGGGTACCTCCGCCTCTCTGCCGGCTTCTGCCCCCGAAGAAAACGCCGGCCCAGGACCAGATGTCGATCCCGTTCTTCTGGGCCTGGGCGAACGCGAATCCCGTCGCTGCGCCACCGAAGTGAGCAGCTACGGCCGTGTTCGATCCAGCCATCAAAAGAAGATCAATGACGAGCACGGCAGCGAGCAGATAGATCAGCCGAACATTCCCGATGAACAGAAGCGAGATCGCCTTGTGCGGATAGAGGAATGCGACGGTCGCGACAACGCCGAGAACCGAAGCCGAGGCCCCGTACACCACAAACGTCGTCGGCGTGATGAAATCAAAAGCGACGGTCAGCAAGCCACCGCCTATTCCCGCCAGCAGGTATATCGCAAGGAGCCGTTCCGCTCCGTGCATGTTTTCGTAGTCCCGCCCGATCCACACCAGCCAGAGCATGTTGAACAGAATGTGGAAGAGTCCACCGAGGCCGGGATCAAGATGCAGGAAGTTGTACGTGACGAGCTGCCACGCAGTGAGCGCTACACCGGGCCAGGCCGAATGGAGCGCGAGATATCCGAAGACAAACTCGTTGACCGCGCCGATGTGAAGAAAAATGACCTGCCACAGGAGGTACGCGACGACGTTGATCGTCAGCAGGGCCCGCAGCGCGCGCGGCTGGGCTGCGTACCAGATCCGAAAACGAGTCAAGATGTCCAATTGAACTCCTGCCGGCACAAAAGTGCGTTTGCCTGGAATAAAATGGCTAAGGCCGATTACGATATCGACCGTCGACTTGTTCTAGCAAAATGTCACCAGTACATCCGACTGTCTGGCTGTATCGGGAGTTTTCCGCGCCAGAACTGGATCAGTACAAACCCGAACAACATGCCCCCCAGGTGGGCGAAATGGGCAATCCCGGCCTGAGTTCCCGTCACGCCTGCGTACAGTGTAAACAGACCGTAACCGATCACAAGCCACTTCGCTTTGACCGGGAAGAGGAAGTACAGATAGATGGGCTCGTTGGGATACATCATGCCGAATGCGAGAAGGATCCCGAAGACGCCTCCGGAGGCGCCGACCGTCGGTACCGGCTGGCCGTACATCGCAAACATCTGAATTACCCCGGCACCTACCAGACATACAAAGTAGAAAATGGCGAATCGTCGCGATCCCCAATCGTTCTCGATCCTCATCCCGAACATCCACAGCGCAAACATATTGAAGAACAGGTGGCCAAAACCGCCATGGAGAAATCCGTACGTAACTAGCTGCCAGGGCCAGAATCCCGGGATGTCAACGATGCCGGGACCAAAGATGGAATAGCCGCTGTCGGGCGCTCCCAGCGGATACAGCGCCATGCCATTCAGCACCCGAGCGAGGTCATTGCTGAGTGTCAGATCGACAGCCATTTGCGCCAGATAAAACAGGCCGTTCAGAATCAGAAGATTCTTGATAACCGGCGGAAAAACTGATAGTTGGGTGGGCGCCCGGTAATAATCCTGATTCATCAAATTCGTCTGTAATTGCGTGGACGACGCCTGCATACGCACAAGCCATGCGATATGTTGTCGTGAGCCCCGGGTCCTGGTGCCGAACCTGCCGGGTCATTACATCCAACGCGACCAATAGAACCAGCGAACGTGCTCCTGATCGTCTCCGACATGCATTTCGGCAAGGCCGACCGAAACGCCGAGCGCGCCAAGGAAGCCGATTTACTGGCACTCCTGGATAGCCTGCAGGACGAACTTGAGGCCGTGTATCTGCTTGGGGACGTGTCCGATCAGTATGTCGAGTACCGTCACCTCATCCCGAAGGGATTCGTTCGCTTTCAAGGAAGGCTGGCGCAGCTGACGGACAGCGGAATACCGGTTCATTACGTGGTAGGAAACCACGACCCCTGGCATATCGACCATTTCGAGCAGGAACTGGGTGTCCGCGTACACCGGCAGCCCATTACGGTGCCGTTCCTCGACCGGAATTTTGTCCTGGGACACGGGGACGAGGCCGGTATCGATCAGATGTCGGCAATGTTGCGCCGGGTTGTCCGACATCCGATTCCCTTCGCGCTGTTCCGAACTCTCCTTCCGGCCGACGCCGCCCACCGCCTTGCGAGATGGACGAAGAATCGGTTTGGATCGGACTCCGTCGAACCGCAGACGATCGAGCGACTGGAACATCACGCGAGGGAACTCCTCGAAGGCGAGGCCGACGTCGTCGTCCAGGGCCACTCCCATCGGCCCCAGTGCATTGAACACGGCCGGGGGGTGTACGTGAATACCGGAAGCTGGCACGTAGACCGGACGTATGCGACCGTCGATAAGTCGTCAATTGTGCTGCGTCAATGGAACGGCGAAGTCGTTTCCGTGTATCTCTTTCACGTCGCCGAAAACAGCCGATCCGGTCACTAGAGGCGACCGCATACTAGTTCGCCCCGTCGAACGTTAGACTCTCTGGAGCGATCGATCCCCCCTTCGAATGAGCGAGTATCAGTATACCGAAGACGAACTGCGCCGGTACTTTGCTGATCCGTCCCGGCGGCACGGGCCCGGTAGCAACGGATCCGAGACGCCACCCGACGGCTGGCTCAGCCGGATCCGCGCGTTTGTCGGCAGGCGTACGTCGAGTCAGAAACAGTCCCAGGCCGTCTACGCGCTTGGTATAATCGTCTTTCTGGCCGTCGCAGGAACACTGATCGTGGGCGCCTATCTGCTTTCTCTGAGCGATGACCTTCCCTCACTCGAACAGCTGGAGAACCCGGACTTCCAGCTTGCCACCGTCGCCTATACGGCGGACGGAATTGAGCTGCAGCGATATGCCCGGCAGAACAGATCGTGGGCCCACTATGAGGATATCTCACCCAGTGTGGTCGATGCCCTGGTCTCCACGGAGGATCACCGCTTCCGTAGCCACTGGGGAATCGACATCATCCGAACGATGGCAATCCCGTACCACGTCCTTCGTGGCGATCCGCAGGGTGGATCCACGTTGTCCCAGCAGCTCGCGCGAAATCTCTACAACGAAGAGATCGGACGTGAAGTGACGGTGCCGAGAAAACTGAAGGAAATGGTCACAGCCGTGCAGCTCGAGCGACGGTACACCAAGCGCGAAATCATCGAGATGTATCTCAACACGGTTGCGTTTGGCAACAACGCGTTTGGCATTGACGCCGCTTCACGGACATTCTTCGGAAAGGCGCCGGCAGACCTGGACGTACTTGAAGGCGCGACTCTCGTCGGAATGCTGCAGGCGATCTCCCGCTATAACCCTGTCCGCAACCCGGAGAACGCGAAACGTCGCCGAAACGTGGTACTGAGCCAGATGGTGAAAAGAGAGGCCATCACTCGCGAGTACTATGAGGCGCACCGAGACGACTCGGTCAAGACCAATTATCAGTCCTCCGAAATCACTCAGGGACTCGCACCATATTTCGCGGAATACGTGCGCAACTGGACGACGGACTGGGGTCGCGAGAATGGTTTCGACATTTACGCGGACGGGCTCGTCGTGTATACGACTCTGGATTCCAGACTTCAGCAGCTTGCGCAGAAGTCCGTCGCCCGGTACATGCAGCCGCTCCAGAAAGTGGTCGACTACGAATGGAGTCGTGCATCGGGCTATGAGCTCAGTACCGACCTCTCGGCGTACGAAGAAGCGGCCGACTACGAACCCTTCGGATACTACTGGAAATCCAATCCCAGCACTATCGACTCGTTCGTTCGTGAGACCGAACGGTACCGGAAGCTCAGAAGAGATGGCCAGGAACGTAACGAGGCCGTTGCAACGCTTCGTCAGAACGGCGAGTTTATGGACTCGCTCAGAGTAGCAAAGACCAGACTCGAAACGGGCGTCGTCTCGATCGAACCCCGCACAGGGTACGTCAAGGCATGGGTCGGAGGACGAGATCTAGCTACGGACTGGTTTGATCACGTGGCGATCGCGAAGCGACAGCCAGGGTCAACCTTCAAGCCGTTCGTGTACACTGCTGCTATCGACAACGGCTACTCACCGCTCCACGAGTTGAAGGACACGACCTTCACACATGTGGATGGGCTTGGCAACGAATGGAATCCGGGCAACTCGCGGCTGGACAGCACCGGATCGGGTCAATACTATACCCTGCGAGAAGGTTTAGCTCGTTCCAAGAACACGGTCACGGGGCGCCTGGTGCTGCTGGTCTCTCCTCGAGAGGTGGCCTTCTACGCCAGAAGGATGGGCATCCAGAGCCGCCTTGAAGAAGTGCCGTCCATCGCACTGGGAACGAGCGACGTGACGCTGCTGGAATTGACCAGCTCGTATTCGACACTCGCCAGCGGCGGAGAATATCACGAGCCTACCGTGGTAACCCGCATTGAGGACCGCTATGGCAACGTCCTGTACGAGGCCGAACCGAAGCCGCAGATGGCAATCTCGCAGGAGACCGCGTATACCGTTCTCGATATGATGCGCGATGTCATTCGTTACGGAACCGGCGTCCGCCTCCGTGGCCAATTCGGACTCGGTGCGTTTGACCTGGCCGGAAAGACCGGGACGACCCAGAACAACGCGGATGGCTGGTTCGTCGCGATGCATCCCGAACTGGTAACGGGGGCATGGGTCGGCTTCAACGATCGCCGGATTGCGTTTCGATCGGATTGGTGGGGACAGGGTGCACACAATGCGCTGTTTATTGTGGGTGATTTCCTGCAGAACGCGTTGATGGGAGACGACCCACAGTTGTCCAATGCGCGCTTCCCGACGCCGGCCGACCTTGGCCTCTCCATCGGAGCAACGGGTGCCATCGGTGAGGATGGCGACGAGAACGACCTCAATCGAAAGGACCAGCGTCGAGAGCGTGGAAGGGTCGGCTGGTGACCCGAGGTTCGGAATTGGTACTGCCTAGCCTGCGGTTCCGTGCCACACCTTCATCCCGGCGAAGACACCGGCGGCGGCGGCCAGCTCAGCAGTCGACTCAGATTCGAACACGCCATAGACAGCCGAGCCCGAGCCCGACAGACTCGCATAGCCGGCTCCGAGATCCATCAGCTGCTGCTTGACGGCGGCGATCTCAGCGTGCCGACGCAGCACGGAAGCCTCGAAGTCGTTCTTCAGCCTTTCTCTCCAGAGAGCGAGGTCGTTCGTGCAGACGAGTGACACCAGCGACGGCCGTCTTGTGTCGCGAGGAATCACGGACCGGTACGCATCGGCGCTCGACACGTGAATCGGCGGCACCACCACGACCAGTGTGAACGGAAATTCGTAGGCCTGTCCGTCTCCACACTTCAGGTCTGAAAGCAATTCACCGCGGCCTTCCGCATACGCGGCGGGCTCCTTCAGGAAACACGGCACGTCCGATCCCACCGAGGCCGCAACGTCCATCAGCACATCTTCCCTGATTTCCAGGCCCCACAAGTTGACAAGCAACTGAAGCGTCGTGGCTGCGTCGCTCGAACCACTGCCCAGGCCGGCACCGTATGGAACACGCTTCTCGAGTTCAATGTGTGCCCCCAACGTGGTGCCGGCTTGTGTCGCCAGCAGTCGGGCTGCCTTCATACAGGTGTTCCGGTCGTCGACCGGAATCGCAGGGTCAGAACACGTAATCGTGAGTTCGGGAGCGGGCACCACCGTCAGACGATCAGACCAGCCAATCCTCAGAAAAACCGTCTCAATCTCGTGAAAACCGTCGGCTCGCTTTCGCTTGACGTGCAGGCCGAGGTTGATCTTCGCCGGAGCTTGACGCTGCAGGTGCCTCAATCGATTCCCCCGTGTGACTCTACTGATTGCGAACGGACCGCCAAAACGTTAATTTACGTGATCAGTTCAATGCTCTCTCAATCTCATTTCGACAGGGCGCGTATATCTCCTCTGCTACATCTGCTGGCTGTTCCACACACCGTAGCCTGTCCTGTGGACGCCAACCGTTACTGACGTAAATCGATCAACAACCAGAGGATTGATGCTCGCTTTCTCTCGCTCCTTGAGAGTTGCGCTCTGCCTTTTTGCCGTCATTTCTGTGGCATCATGGCACAGCGACGCTATCGCCCAGGTGGGTACTTCGGGTCTCACTTCGTCACGGGATTCGTCCAGTCCGAGCGAACTCTTCCAACAGCGCATACAGCGTAACGCGGCCTCGTCTACCGTCGTGCCCCTGGAGGGTCCGGTCGATCCGAATGAATACATCGTCGGTCCGGGCGACGTATTCAGCATCATCATCTCGTCGATAGAGTCCGTAGCAGCCGCTATTCCAGTCACTGCAGACGGACATCTGATGCTCCCGGACGCCGGTGCCGTAAACGTCGCTGGTTCGACACTTGCAGGTGCGATTGAGACGGCCATGACCAAGTTGCAGCAGCGCTACCGAAACGTCGAGGTCTCGATATCACTCGCCTCACCACGTCAGTTTTACGTACATGTTGTGGGTGCCGTGACAGCGCCAGGGCGCTATGTCGTGATGCCCGTTTCCCGGGTCTCGGATGCACTGACTTTTGCGTACATGGATACGACAAGGGTCCCTGTTGGCAACCCCGATTTTCAACCCGCACTTCGGAACGTCACTGTCTATCGACGAGACGGGTCGAAGGTACAGGCCGACTTGATGGCGTATCTCGCCGCGGGAACCACGGATCTCAACCCATACCTGAGGGACGGCGACATCGTGAGTGTGCCGGCATACAATCCTGAGGAGGAAAGCGTTTCGATCAGTGGCCATGTACCGTTTTCCGGTACGTACGACTACCGCGAAGGCGAGTCGGTACGAGATCTGGTTACGGTCGCGACCGGTGTTGAAAAGACACTGTTGGCAGGAGAGGTACGTGTCTCACGGTGGGTATCCGGAGAGACTGTTGACGAGATCGTCTCGCTCGACGCCGGCGGTGGCAGCGACTACTATCTTCGGGCTCGCGACCATGTGTTTGTCTTGCCGGAAGAGTTGACCGAGGGATTTGCCCATGTGGAAGGCCGCGTCCGATTTCCCGGGTCGTATCCAATCGTCGAGGGAAAGACATCAGTCGCAGCGCTCGTTCGGATGGCCGGCGGTTTCAGGGAAGATGCGCTTCTGCGTGGTGCGTATCTGGTACGGGATCTGCCCACCGAAGCCCAGAAGACCGAAAGCACGCGGCATGTTCCGTCACTCAGCTCACCTGGATCTGCGCTTGCCGCCGTTCCCGCGGAACCGCTCTGGATGCCGTACCTGCTGACAGCTCCATCGGAGGAGGCGTTGCGCAGCGTCCGCCTTTCCGATCTGGATTTTCTGAATCGAACGTACCTCGCCCAGGAGATGCACCTGCAGAATCGAGTCTCGATCGACCTCGAATCCGAAACTGACGGGACCATCCTGATGAATGGCGACCGACTGCACATCCCGCGAGATGACCGGACTGTGTTCGTCTTCGGGCAGGTGAATATGCCGGGATTTGTTCCGTACGTCGCGGGGCACGTCACGAGCGACTATATCCAGACGGCGGGAGGCCTCGGCGATGCTGCCGAGAAGGTCTTTTTGATGGAAGCCGGTACCCGTCGATTTCGGGAGGGTGACGGCGTTAGCGTACAATCCGGCGACATGGTGTTCGTATCGCGCACTGCGGACACGGCCGACTCCGCCGAACTTCAGCGAATCCTGCTGGAGGATCGGCGTTTTCGTGCAGAGACGCGTTCCCGAACGATCGGCATCGTCCTTCAGTCGATCAGTGCGGTTGGGACGGTGGTCGCACTCATCGTAAGCCTTGGAAAATAGCGAGCCTCTGATGGACGACAATCGACAGAAGTTCGATACGGGATCAACTGCACGTCAGGTCGACGTGTGGCACGCGCTGCGCACGATCTACAGGCGGCGACGGTTCATTGTGACCATGACGGCGATCGTCGGAGTGCTGTCGATCGTAATCAGCCTGCTGCTACCCAAGTGGTACCAGAGTTCGACGCGACTGCTCATACCCGAGTCGGGGGCTGGCGGCGGTATCTCTGCCGCACTGCTCGGCGATATTTCGTCGGCAGCAAAGTCCTTCCTCGGTTCGTCCGTCGGTGACTACACCCGCTACATCGCCATCCTGACAAGCCGCTCGGTGATGGAGCGCGTAGCGAACGAATTCAACCTTCTGGCAGTGTACGATCTCGAAGATTCAAAATCGCCCCGCGAAGACGTCGTCGAGATGCTGCGAGAGAACACGAAGATCACCGTCGATGACGAATACGAGTTCCTGTCGGTTTCGATTCTGGACAAAGACCCGCAGCGCGCAGCCGACATCGCGAATTTTATGGCCGCAGAGTTGAATCGAGTGAATGGCAACCTGTCTTCGCTCAACGCTGCGGGGTTTCGGAAATATGTCGAGCAAAGGTACGGAGCCGCCCGTGCGGAGCACGACTCCCTGCTGTCCATGATCCAGCGATTCCAGGAACAGTATGGAGTCTATGATATCGAGATTCAGACCGAGGCGTTCTTTGGCCAGATCGCAGGAATGCGTGGCCGGGCTCTCGAACTCGAAATCCAGTACGAAGCGCTGAAACGTGACCTCGGCGAGGATAATCCGAAGGTGAAGTCACTGAGGAACGGCGTTCGAAGCGCTGATCTCAAATACCGGCAGCTGCTGGCTGGAAGCGAACGTCTGTTCCCGGTTGCCCAGGACAGCATGCCACAGGTGGTACGCACGTACGCCGACATTGAACTTCAACGCATCATTCAGGAGCGGATACTCGAGGTCGTCGCACCCGTGCTGGAGCAAGCCCGTTTCAGTGAGCGCAGCGAGACCGAAGCCGTACAGATCGTCGACCCGGCATATCCCGCGGAGCGGAAGGCCCGCCCGCTGCGGAGTGTCATCGTCGTGGCGTCGACTGCTTCGGCGTTGATACTGTCCGTCCTGCTCGTTCTCCTGCTCGACTGGTGGTCCCGAAACTACCATACCGTCTGGTCACGAATTGTCGCGCCGGACGAAACGCGCCCAGGCGGACATGCTGCTCGCTAGAATTGAAAGGGATCCGGACCAACTCGATCGACTCGGTCGATTTGTGCTCTGGGCCGGCTTTGGAATCGCGCTGATTCTGCTGCTCGTCGGCAGCGTCACAATGGCTGAGGGAATCTGGCCGGTGCCGGTGCTACTGGCAGCATCTCTTGTCGGTTTGGCCCTCTTCGCGCGCGAAGGGTCGAACCTCTGGATCACCATCGCGCTTTTCGTCTTGATTCTCGACTACGAGGCGGGATTGCAGCTCACGGAGGTGGTGTATGGACTGTACTTCGCCGCCTTTCTCGGTTTGTGGTACGGGAAGCGTTTCTATATCGGCGGCAACCGATTCATCACGGACCCCGTAGATCTCGCTGTCGCTGCATATTTGATGATCGCACTCGCCTCCGTCACCTGGGCCGTGTTCTTCGGGGCGAAACCGAAAGTGATTGCCGGCGAGATGCTCGTCCTGCTGATGATGGCCTTCTACTTCCCCGTCAAGGAGGCCTGCGCTCGCAATCCCGAGCGCGCTCTCAAAGCCCTGGTTCTGGTAGTCGCGTGGCTCGGAGTGTTCGTGTTTCTCCGAAACGCACTCACTTATCGATCCGCACTGGCCTCCGCCGAACAGCTCTACGAGATCACCAAAGGACGCGTCGCACTGAATGAGGTCCTGCAGTTAGTGCCTGCACTCGGCGCGCTTGTTTTCTTTCTGTTTAGCGACCAACGCAGAGACAAACTTGTCGCTCTGGCGCTCTTTCTGGTCTTCTTCATTGGCACCATTATTACCCAGAGCCGCGGCTACTGGGCAGCTTTTGGCGTCGGCGCCATCGTCCTCTTTCTTCTGATCGAAAACAGGCACCGGCTTCGCCTGATTGTGCTCGGCGCCACGGGCGTCTTGAGCGTGCTTGTGCTCGGATTCTTGTTCTTTCCCGGGATCATCGACCTCATAGTTGCCGGACTCGTCGGCCGCCTTTTGTCGCTGTCCACATCGTTTACGGACGATATCTCCATGGTCAACCGCATGTATGAGACGGCGGCGGTCTGGAATAACATCAAAGTCAATCCGATTCTCGGCTACGGGATCGGGACCGAGTTCGATTACTTTAGTCTGATCGAGGACAAGACGGCTCGATACGCGTTCGTGCACAACGCCTACGCTGGCGTGTGGTACAAGTACGGTATCATCGGTATCACCGCCGTTCTTGTTCTGCTCGTACGTGGCATAGTTCTGGGCACAAGACTCTTCAGGTCTGCAGGCGCGTCGCCGCTCGTCCGGAGTGTGGGACTCATTGTCGCGATTTGTCTGATCGCTGAGATGCTCGTCGCGAATACATCGAATCCTTTCCTCATCGCCGACGGAACGCTCATTATTGCGGTGCTCGCGGCGGCTGCAGCCGGTTGTACTGAGTACATCCGGCGGACCGATCCTATTCCCGCTACCACTCCAGAGACGGATGGCTGAGTCAATCAAGAGAAATCTCAGTTGGCTCACTGTAGGCAACGCGGTGTCCAAGCCGCTGTGGCTGATCTTCATCATCTTCCTATGCGTGCGCGTACTCGGGGACCTGGGCTACGGAGTACTGACCGCCACACTTTTTCTGGCGGCCATTATCAATGTGTTTGCGGACTGGGGCTTCACGCAGTACACGATTCGCGAGGTCAGCCGGCGCCCGGATCAGGCATCAACGTTCCTGTCCAACCTGCTGACGCTACAGATCGGACTCAGCGTTGTCTCATTCGGGCTCACGCTGCTCGTAGGAAGAGTCCTCGGCTACGAGGGCGCCAAGATGAGCGCGCTGGTGTTCGCCTCACTCTACACGATCTTTCTGTCGCTGACGACGCATCTCCGAGGCTTCTATCGAGCCATCGAGATCATGAAGCTGGAGGCCGCGTCGGTCATTCTGGAGAAGGTACTTGTCGTTGCCGTCGGTACTGTTCTTCTGTTTGCCACGCGCAGTACCACTGTGGTCCTCGGTGGAATGGCTGGAGCGATGGCCGTCACTTTCGTGGGCAATCTGCTGTGGATAAACCACCGCATTGCGGACTACCGTCCCGACCGAATCGACACGACGTTCACTCGGAAGGCACTCGCGCACGCGATTCCGCTCGGGCTTGCGGCACAGTTCGTTATGATCTACCTGCGAACCGACGGTGTGATGGTCGATGCCATGATCGGCGAGTCGGCCGCCGGCCTGTACGGACTCGCATTTCGGATCATTGAAGCCACGTACCTGATTCCCGGGATCGTAACGTCAGTCCTCTACCCGCGCTTGTCCACCGTTTTCGCCACCGGAGATCGGACGCGATTGATTGGACTGACGAGGACGGGCGCGGGTGGGCTGTTCGCCTCGGCTCTTGTGATGTCTGTCATCTTCGCCGCGGGTGGACGCTACATCATTGATTTCCTCTCCGGCGACCCGGTGTTTTCCGGTGCCACGCTGGCGCTGCAGATACTTGCCATTGGACTGCCGCTGATGTTTGTGAACTACACCGTGGCAACAGCACTCAGCGCGGCCGACGACCAGAAGCGCCTGGCCATCATCATGGGATTCGCCGCACTCTTCAACGTGGTCACCAATTTTGTGATGATTCCACGCTACTCCTTCTACGGAGCGGCCTGGGCTACCGTCACGACCGAGTTGTTGTTGTGCATCGCCCTGCTGCTGCGCCTGCGGGGAGTGCTCGGCCGGATGGAGCAACGGTGACCGCACATGGACTGCTCAACTATCATCGTCAGCTACAACACGTTCGATCTTACCGTCGAGGCGATTCGGTCTGCGGCGAAATCGGCCGAGGAGCTGGACCACGAAATCATCGTCGTGGACAACGCATCGCCGGATCGGAGTGGAGAGCGACTACGCGGGCTGTTTGAGACCACCCCCACACCCGTGAAGGTCATCATCAACGATGATAATCCCGGGTTCTCTGCGGCAAATAATCAGGGAGCCGCCGAAGCGTCAGGCAGGGTGCTTTTTTTCCTGAACCCCGATACGATTGTCCACGGAGCGGCAATTCCCGTCCTGTGCTCGTTTCTCGATCAGCACCCCGATGCCGGAGCCGTTGGACCGCTGGTTCTTAATGCGGACGGGACCATCCAGCCGAGTACGTTCGATCTGCTCACTGCACGAGGAATACTGAGACAGCATCTGCCGCTTGGCTCTTTCATTCTCGGCCGAGACCGGCGTATCGATCGCGTCCCCGATCGGACATCGCCCGTCGATATCGTCAAGGGATGTGCCCTCGCGCTTCGCCGAGACACATACGACAAGATCGGCGGTTGGGACGAGTCGTACTTCATGTACGGAGAGGAAACGGAGATGTGCTATCGGCTTCTGCACGAGGGGTTTGTAAACTACTTTGCGCGAGAGGCCAGCATCACGCATCTCGGCGGCGCCGCCTCGATGGAGCACTACGCAGAGCAACAGATTGTTCACCAGCGAAGTGCAACTCAGTTTCTGCGCAGGCATCACTCTTCATGGATGGTGAAACTCCACCGATGGTCGGGACTTGCAGGATTCGCTATCCGCATTCCCTTCTTTGCGATCCTGAAACGGATTTCACCCGGCAAATCGGACGAATACCAGCTACGTGGTGATGCGGCGCGGCGACTTACACAGTGGTTCATCAGGGAGTATGAGTGATTCAGATCAACGTGCAGCTGATCCCCGGCTCGAGGGTCGCGGTGATCCGGACGCCAGGCACGGTTTCGCCTGCAGGATCTGCGGGAATGACACCGGGAATGAGCGACTGCTTGTCAGGGAAATGATGCTCGGCCTGCGCGAGGCGTTTCCCTACTACGCCTGCGCGGAATGTGGAACGATTCAAGTCGAGAATGCTCCCGAAGATGTCGGCAAATACTATCCCGACGGATACTACTCGAAGAGCACGGAGAACCAGCACGCAGTAGTCCGACTTCTCAAACGAATTCGGGCACGCGAGACACTCGACCAGCCGTCGCTCATCGGCAAAGCCCTTGTACGTGTTGCAGGTCCTGCCCCGATCGCAACATGGATGAAGCAGGCCGGTGCACATTTGGCCGATAGGATTCTCGACGTCGGTTCGGGTACCGGACAGAATCTATTGGAATTGGCAAATATCGGATTCCGCCATCTGCACGGAGTGGATCCCTACATCGACGAAGATGTCAATCTTGACTCCGACATCCGAATCCGCAAGGCAACCATTCATGATGTCGATGGCGAGTATGATCTGATCATGTTGCACCACGTTCTCGAGCATGTCGCCGACCCGGATCGCGATCTGTCCGCAGCAAGGAATCGCTTGAGTGCAGACGGGAAGATTCTCATTCGGACTCCGGTGGCTGACTGCTTTGTGTATCGAAACTACGCGTCGGACTGGGTGCAGCTCGACGCCCCGAGACACACTCACGTGTTCAGTGCGAAGGCAATCGGGCTGTTGGCGAATCGAAACGGGATGCGGGTTGAATCGGTCCGCTATGACTCGGATGCGTTTCAATTCTGGGGCAGCGAACAGTATCGGATGGATATCTCACTGAGCGACTCGCGATCGCACCAGAACAGCGGCAGGCATGGCTTGTTCACTCGCGCACAGATGAAGGCCTGGTCCAGGCAAGCAGCCACGCTGAACCTGGCGTACGATGGCGATCAAGCGTGCTTCGTGCTGTCACAGTCGAAAGACGCGACCGCGTAGTCGCCTACGGAATTAGGAATGAAGCTGGAGGGATCGATGGCTGGCTGTAACAGACGCGTTTCGAAATCGTATTTGGGTCAAACGATGCCGGTCGAGTTATGCAAAAAGTGAAACCTGTTGCGCTTCTGTTGATCGCCTTTGCTTTTGCGCCGGCCGTCGCCCGCGCCGACGCTTTGCATACAGACAGGCATGAGGAGGAAACCATCCTCCGGCCGGATTCCCTGTTGACACGTGCGCGTGATTTTGGCCTCGCCCGGCTCAACCAAACTGTCTCCCGACTGGGTTTGACCCACGGGGGCCATGAGCCCGCCGACGACCACTACCTCACCGCGTTCGTCGGGGACTTCGCCTACCGATGGCCCTACCGATCCACCTCCGTGTACCGGCCCACGCCCGCATGGAGATACAACCGCGTCGACGGAGTTGTACTTGGCATTCGCATGCGGCCTCTCGAATGGGATTCCTACGAGCGAACCGGCGTGCACGGCCAATTCGGCTATGCGTTCGCTTCGAAACGACTTCAATACGAGATCGGTGCGGAAGCCCGCCTCGGCGAGCCCTACGGCGAAGAGGGGGCCGACGTGAAGTTCGGCGGATCGTATCGCCGAATGACCGCGACGGACGACCTGTGGAAATCAAGCTGGGCTGAGAATACGCTCGGGGCGTTCTTCTTCAACCACGACATCTTCGACTATTACGAGACAGAAGGCTGGAGTGTCTATTCGGCGGCTCGCATCAGTCCGTATCTCCAGTTTTCGGCAGGATTCCGTTCGGAAGACTACCGGTCGGTCGGTCGAGAAACGGGCTGGTCTCTGTTCGGAGGCGATCATTTCCGATTCAACCCGCCGGTTCGTGACGGCCACATGCAGTCTGTCGTGGTTGTCGTCGAGGGCGGCAGCATCTCTCGCTTTCACTCGTTGCCGTCCGGAGCGGTGTTTCGCATTCAGGCGGAGTTGGGAGACGGGTTAGGTGGTGATTTCGACTTCAATCGCGTGATGGCCGACGGTCGGGTCTACATTCGAACCACACGAAAGAGCAGCCTCGGACTCCGGATGATTGGAGGACGAGCTGCGCAAAGCGCACCCGTACAAAAAGCTTTTACACTAGGCGGCATCGGATCCGTGAGAGGCTACCCCCAGAATGCATTCTTCGGGCACGCGATGTGGGTCGGCAATGCAGAATTCTCTGTCTCGGATTTCGGACTGGTCGGAAATCTGCTTGACAACTTTCAGGTGTCCGGGTTCTTCGATGCGGGCTGGGTAGATGGCCCGGCGAACGAGTCGTTCACCGTAGGCGATGTGTTCACGTCGGCCGGGATAGGGCTTGGCCTGTTCGACCGGCGCGTCCGACTCGACCTTGCGTTTCCGCTCACCGACAGGGGAGGCTCGAAAGATCCGTCGCTCTGGCTCCGCCTGATCCCGGCGTTCTGATCGCTAGTATCCGGCAGAACGGGAATCGAAGCCGCGCGAATCCGCTGCTCCGTAGAGCAAGCCGTTCTTGCGATCCACGAGAATCCCGTTCGCCGATCCCTGACTGCTGCGGAGCCTGACCCTGTGGCCCATGTCTTCGTACATCCGTCGCGTATCCGGGGAAATCTGCCAGGTCTCGAAACGCGTAGTGTCCGGAAGCCACTGGTGATGAATGCGGCCCGCCTCAACGGCCTGTGCCACGTTCATGCCGTGGTCGATCACATTCAGGATGACCTGCAGGACGGTGTTGATGATTGTCCGTCCGCCCGGACTCCCGATGAGAAGACGTGGCTGTCCGTCTAGAGCGACGATCGTGGGCGTCATGCTCGACAGCATGCGTTTTTCCGGCGCGACCAGATTCGGATCCGTACCGATGAGCCCCGTAGATGTGGTCCGACCAGGGATCGGGTTGAAGTCGCCCATCTCGTTGTTGAGCAAGAAGCCCGCTCCATCCACAACGATCTTCGAGCCGTAGCTGTATTCGAGCGTGTACGTGAGTGCAACCGCATTCCCCTGACCGTCGACGATAGAGATGTGTGTGGTCTCAGGGCTTTCGAAGGCCATGTTGAAATCCGCTGAGTCACTGACGGAGGCCTGCGACATATCGATGCTGTTCCGCAGCTGTTCGGCGTACTCCTTCGAGACAAGCTTGTCCATCGGCAACTCAGGATTGAAAGCCGGATCGCCGAGATATCGGGCGCGGTCTGCGTATGCTCGCCGCATGGCCTCAGTCAGCACGTGCAGATAGGCCGCCGAGTTGTGCCCGAGACTCGCGAGATCATAACCCTCCAGTATGTTCAGCATCTCCGTCAGGACCACGCCGCCTGAACTCGGAGGCGCCATCGAGTAGACGTCATATCCGCGGTAGGTCCCGTGTGTCGGGGGCTGCTCGACGGCCTCGTATCGAGCAAGGTCTTCCTCGGTAATCAGTCCGCCGTGCTCGCGCATGTAGGACGCGATCAACTCCGCGGTCTTGCCCGCATAGAAACCGTCCTTGCCCTTCTTCTGAATGCGCTTGAGCGTTCGTGCGAGGTCCTTCTGTCGCAGCACGTCGCCGGGCACATACGGCCGACCGTCTTTGGAGAAGACGCGGGCCGTCGAGGCGTATTGATAATCATCCGCTCGCTGTACGACCTGTTTCAGGAATCTCTCCATGTTCCACGAAACAGTAAACCCTTTGTCGGCGAGACGCACGGCGGGCTTGACGAGGTCGGCCCATTTCATCGTGCCCAGTCGTTCGTGAGCAAGAGCAAGTCCGGCGACCGTGCCTGGCACACCGACGGCGAGAATGCCATCGTGATTTGAGTTGTTCTTGACTTCCCCGTTCTCGTCGAGGTACATGCGAGCCGTGGCGGCCATCGGGGCCTTCTCACGGAAGTTGAAGCTGGTGACGAACCCGTCGGCGCCGTGATAGACGATGAACCCACCGCCGCCGATGTTTCCGGCCGACGGGAGAACGACGGCAAGCGCGAACGCCGTGGCGACTGCGGCATCTATCGCGTTACCTCCACGAGCAAGCATGTCGCGACCGATCTCCGACGCGAGGTAGTGATTGGTGACGACCATCCCGTGCCGCGCCGGCGCAGGTGTGCGCCCCGACTGCGCGCCCGCAGATGGCACGATGACTACGCAGCAGATTGCCGCGAAAATGACCTTCAAGCGAGTCTGCATGCTTCGTCCAGATTCACGTGCCGGTGTGGCCGAAGCCACCTTCCCCGCGGACCGTTTCGTCGAGGTCCGTCTCTTCATTCCACTGAACACGGGCGTGGCGCGCAACCACGAGCTGGGCTATCCGCTCTCCGCGATTGACAGTGAATGTTTCGGAGCCGTGGTTGATCAGGATGACCTTGATTTCGCCGCGGTAGTCCGCATCGATAGTGCCCGGAGAGTTCAGGACTGTGACTCCGTGGCGCACCGCGAGACCACTGCGGGGCCTCACCTGCGCCTCACAGCCATCGGGCAACGCGATCTGAATCCCGGACGGGACGAGAGCGCGCGCACCGGGCGGCAGCGCTACGGCTGCAGTAATTGCGGCCCGCAGGTCCATTCCGGCGCTGTGACTCGTAGCGTACGCCGGAAGGTCCAGTTCCGCCGCATGCGGGAGCCGTCGAATTCGAACCTCGATCTCGTCGACCATCCGACAGCCCCGCTGCAGGGTCTAGTGTACTCCGCCCATCATCTTCTGGATCGGCTTCGCGAGGACCAGGAAGATCAGACCAAAGACGCCGACGAGGGCCGCGACCGTCACGAAGAGCGTCGGCAACGGCAGCGTTTCGAACTGCCCCGCTACGAGTCCCGCGATCAGGTTACCCAGCGCAGCACCCATGAACCAGGTGCCCATCATCTGACCCACATACTTTTTCGGTGACAGCTTCGTGATGCTGCTCAGTCCGACCGGGCTCAACGCGAGTTCACCACAGGTGTGGAGGAAGTACGTCGACACGAGCCACATGGGGCTGACGGTGTGTCCGTCCATCGTGTACGTGGCACCCCACGCAATAACGAGGAATCCGACTCCGAGCATCAGCAGGCCGAGACCGAACTTCGCTGGAAGGGACGGCTCCTTCTCCTTGTTATTGAGCCAGACCCACAGCCAACCGAACACCGGTGCCAGCGCAATGATGAACAGCGGGTTCACCGACTGAAGCCAGCTCGCAGGCATCTCCCAATCGAAGAACACGCGGTCCGTCAGTCTGTCTGCAAA
Source organism: Rhodothermales bacterium (assembly GCA_013002345.1). Lineage (NCBI taxonomy): Bacteria > Pseudomonadati > Rhodothermota > Rhodothermia > Rhodothermales > Rhodothermales bacterium. The sequence continues at coordinate 22,560 of JABDKH010000058.1, read as the reverse complement.
GAGGTTCATCGAACTGGCGGCCTGTTCAAAGCCGGACCAGAACACCGCAGCACCGAGGAAGAGCAGGAAGATCACAATGACGCGCTTCTTCTCGACCGACTCCAGATGTCCGAAAGTCAGAACGAAGGCGAAGAACGCCACGGCGAGACCGAGAATTACGAACCCTGTCGCGTACGCAGCTCCTTCGAGCGTAATGTTGACGAGCCCTGAATTGTCAATGCCGTAGAGTATGGCCGCGATGACAGCAACCACTCCTACTCCCATCGACACGGTCTTGACCGCCTGTCCCCGACCGGCGTGAGCCTCTTCTTTCAGATGGCCCGCGTCGAGCAGGTGCGGATATCCAAGTCGGTACTGGATCAATCCCAGAACCATGCCGACGCCGGCGGCGGCGAAGCCGAGGTGCCAGTCAATGGTCTCACCGAGAAAACCACAGACGAGCGGCGCTACGAAGGCACCGATATTGATGCCCATGTAGAAAATCGAAAACCCTGCATCGCGTCGCGCCCCGCCCTCAGGATACAGATCCCCGACAATCGCGCTCACGTTCGGTTTGAGCAACCCCGTACCCAGGACGATGAGCAGCAGACCGGCGTAGAAAGTAGTCAGCCCGGGCACAGCCAGACTGAAGTTTCCGGCCGCGATCAGAATGCCACCGTAGAAGATCGCGTTGCGTTGACCCGTGATGCGGTCCGCGATCCATCCACCGGGCAGCGCGAAGAGATAAACGCACGCCACGTAGATTCCGTAGATGGCTGCAGCAGTCGCCGCGGTCATCCCGAGTCCACCGGTCGCGACAGCCGCTGTCATGAACAGTATCAAAATGGCGCGCCCGCCGTAGTAGCTGAAGCGTTCCCACATCTCCGTGAAGAAGAGTGTGGCGAGGCCGCGCGGGTGGCCAAAGAAAGTCTTGCCCTGCGGAGCGGCAGCCGCCGAAGCAGGGGTCATCGGTGGGTCGTTCGTCATTCGGGTCGCTCCGTGATGCGCGATAGAGAATTGAAGCCGCCAAGATAATGAATTTTGCCGTTGGTTCCGGAGCAAATCGAATTTTCGGCGACGTGCACGCGGGCGAAGACACCGAATCGTATATTCTTGAAGCAGAATTCTGAGGGCCGTTAAGGCCTTTTTTTGTAGATATTGAGCAGATCCAGATCGCGACAATGCGTCCCGACAACACATCTCACGGCGCGGCCAAACGAACTGCTGCCAACGCCCGCACCCACACGTGCGGTGAAGTGCGACCAGATCAGATCGGCGAGCGCGTCGTGCTCAAAGGCTGGGTCGACACTAGGCGCGACCTTGGAGGCCTGATCTTCATCGATCTGCGGGATCGCTACGGCCTGACGCAAATCGTCATGTCGCCGCAGGACGACCCCGAGGCCCTGGAAGTGGCGAACGGACTACGCAGTGAATACGTCGTATCGGTCGCGGGCACGGTCGCCCCGAGATCGGACGAGACGATCAACAAGAAACTCCCCACCGGTGAGGTGGAAGTGCGCGTCGACGAGATCGTGCTGCTTAGCAAAACCGATCCACTTCCCTTCCCTGTCTCCGCGCATGAGGAAAAGCGGCAGCTGGCAGGCGAAGACCTGCGGCTGCGCTACCGGTACCTTGACCTTCGTCGCCCCGAGCTCCAGCGCAATCTGCTGCTTCGCCACCAGGTGTATCAGATCACGCGACGCTACTTCGATGAACAACAGTTCCTCGAAGTCGAGACGCCCGTGCTGATGAAGTCGACGCCTGAAGGCGCTCGCGATTATCTGGTGCCGAGCCGACTTCATCCGGCGAAATTCTACGCGCTTCCGCAGTCGCCGCAGACGTACAAGCAAATTCTGATGGTCGCGGGACTCGACCGCTATTTCCAGATCGTGAAGTGCTTCCGAGACGAAGACCTCCGCGCAGATCGTCAACCTGAGTTCACGCAGATCGACGTCGAAATGACGTTCGCCACGGAAGATCAGATCTACGCGCTGATCGAGGGTCTCATGGCGTCTATCTGGAAAAGCGTTTTCGATCTTGATCTGCCGACTCCCTTCCCGCGTATCTCGTATGCCGAGGCACTCAGCCGGTTCGGATCCGACAAGCCGGACACGCGCTTCGGGCTGGAGCTTTGCGATGTTGGCGACGCGTTCCGTGGTTCCGGTTTCCGCGTGTTTGACAATGTCATCGAATCCGGCGGGAAGATCGTAGCGATCGTTGTCCCGGGTGAGGGAGATCGCGGCCGGGGCGCCATGGATCGGCTCGACAAGGACGTCGTGCGCAAACGGATCGGTGCTGGAGGGCTGGTGTATTTCAAGCTCCCGTCCGACGGCTCCGAGACCTACTCATCGGTGAAGGCCGAGGTGCTCAAGACGGAGAACGTTGAGGCGGCGGTCCAGGCGGCGGGAGCAGCTGCAGGTGACCTCGTGCTCGTCCTTGCCGGTGAAGCACCCAAGGTCTATGAGCAGATGGGTGCCCTGCGCCTGCATATGGCGGACGAGCTTGGCCTGATCACGCGTGACGACCTCGGGCCGTGGAATTTTCTCTGGGTCACCGAATTTCCGCTTGTTGAATGGTCGGCCGAGGCGGGCCGTCACGTCGCGATGCACCATCCGTTCACATCGCCGCACCCCGATGATTTCGACACTATGCTGGAATCACCAGGATCGACACGAGCGCGGGCCTACGATCTGGTGCTCAACGGAAGTGAAATCGGTGGCGGGTCGATCAGGATTCACCAGCGCGAGGTTCAGCACAAGATGTTTCGGCTTCTCGGAATCGATGAGGAGGAGGCCGAGCAGAGATTTGGCTTTCTGCTGGATGCGTTCCGGTTCGGTGCCCCGCCTCACGGCGGTATCGCGATGGGATTCGACCGCATCATCATGCTGCTCGCCGGTGCGCCGTCCCTGCGTGACGTGATCGCGTTTCCGAAGACGCAGCGGGCGCAGGAGCTTATGGTGGACTCGCCTGATCTCGTCGACGACCGTCAGCTAGAGGATCTGCACATCCGGACCGTTGTGCCGGAAGAGTGATGGCACGCCTCGCGATGATCAGGGAATCGACAGCTGCGAGTTTTCGCTGGACCCAGTGGGAAGACCTGATTCGTGAGCGCGGATTCACGATCGACCGCGCGAAGGGTACCGCGCATCCCGATCATCCATCGATCATCTACCCGATAAATTACGGCTTCATCCCCGGCACCACAGCATCGGACGGGCATGCCGTAGACGTGTTCGTTGGGACAGCCGACAACGGGCTGGTCGGGCTGATCATCACCGCGGACTATCGAAAGTTCGATCGCGAGTTCAAGCTGCTGTACAATTGCGATCCCGTCGAGATTTACCTCGTGAACGGGTTCATCAATTTCGATCGCCGACTCATGGAGGGCGAGCTTGTGCTGCGCCGGCCGATGCGCGAGTTGTGGATGTGATCGAAATTCCGGCTTTACGTCGGGTCGACAACCTCGAAGTTCATCATCATGCCCGCGTCTTCATGCTCCAGCTTGTGGCAGTGAAGAAGGAATAGTCCGGCGAACTCATCAAAGCGGATCAGAACCTCGACGGTCTCGCCATCTTCAAGGAGAACCGTATCCTTCAGGCCCGTTTCCCACGGGAAGACCTCTCCTCGTCCGCCCGTTCTCGACAATACCTTGAACGGTGCGGCGTGCACATGAACCGGGTGCGGCGCACTTCCACCGGTGGTAAAGATCCATTTTTCGGTCTGACCCTTCGGGACGTACTCGTCGATTCTTTCCATGCCATAGACTCGCCCGTTGATCTTGCTCATGCCGTCAAAGCTGAAGACACGGGTTTGGACGACATCCGCCTCGGACAGCTCAGTAATCGTTGAGGTCGTGATCTCGGGGAACGCGTAGTCGATGTTCGACTCACTGTTGACGTTGAACTCCAGAAGGTCCCAGCCATCCTCGAGATCGTGCAACATCAATGAGGTCCCCTGGAGGTTCCGGAAGTCTACCAGGATGTCTATGCGCTCACCAGGTGACATGAGAATCTGACCGAGATCGTGGCGCATCGGTAACAGACCCCCGTCGTTCCCGATCAGAATGAAGTTCTGCCCATTGCTCAGGGATAGATTGAAGTGGCGTGCGTTGGCACCGTTGAGGACTCTGAAACGATAGACTGCCGGGTCGACGTCGAGCTTCGGGTTACGCGTCCCGTTCACAAGAGGCGTCTTTCCAAAGAAGCCGCTCTTCCGGGCGCGGTACGTCATGCGGCCCCTGCGGATCGTCGCATCACGAATGATCAGTGGGACCTCGTATTTACCCGACGGAAGTCCGAGTAAATCCTCCTCGTCGTCTCGGATGATGAATGCTCCGGCGAGACCCTTATTGACCTGCTCACCGGTCAGCATATCCGGATGCGGGTGATACCAGTTCAGTGCGGCGCGCTGATTGACGACGAAGTTATATCCATAGTGCTCACCCGATTCCACCACGTCCTGGGGGTGGCCGTCGTTCTCGCGATCCACTATCATGCCGTGCCAGTGAACGATCGTCTCGTCCTGGAGGCCGTTCACCATTTCCACACCCACGCTCTCGCCCCGCCTGCGCTCAAACGTCGGACCCGGAAATTGCCCGTTGTATGCCCAGGCTTCCACCATCTCCTCACCTCCAATATCGACCACTGCCGGCGCCACCGTCAGGTCCGTCCCCTGCATGAGTTCGGGGATCTTCAGCGGGTTTCTCGTGACTGCCCGCCGCTTGGCCAGTACGTCCCCGACGCCGGCTTCTGGATCGACCAGTAGGCTGTCGTCTGCACATGCTGACAGCAGGCTTCCAGATGCGACAGCCCCTGCCGCTACGGTGGTTACACGAACAAAGTCTCGGCGATTCAGGCGGCGGAGGTCACGATTCTTGGACATAGGTGCTGGATTCTTGATGAAAATGTGCCGGTGAGCCGTGGATGACAACTCATCCCCATTTTATGAACGGAAAAAACGCGCGGGCTCACAACGCCGACACTCCTTCCGCATCTCACCTGACAGTCGGACCGCCGAGCAGATCATCCGGCAACCCTTGAATCAGAGCAAAAAAGGTCATTTATCGCGTGTTGCCGGGCAATACCTTACACAACTAATAGGATATTCCCCACAGATGATATTACACGTGAAGCGCTCCTTACAGATGTTCGGAATTACCCGTTGCCCCTTTCCACTCGATGACCCGGAGAAAGAATGATGATGGCTACCCTTGCTCGATTTGTACTCGCGACCGTGGTGTTCGTCACTCTGACAGCGGCCATTCTTAACGGGGGCGGAGCGCCGGCTGAGCGAACCAATGCTCCCGGCAATCAGACATGCCTCGATGGTTGCCACAATACGTTCACTCTCAACGAAGGTGGCCTGACGTTCTCAATCACCTCCCCCGGCACCTACTCCGCAGGCGTCCCCGTATCAATTACTGTGTCTTTCCCGGGACAGGCCTCGTCAAGCTTTGGCTTCGAGGTTTCAGTGCATGACGGGTCCGGATTCCATGCACTGGATAACCCGACAGTGATCGACGCAAACACGGAGTACGCGGACGGCAACGCGAACTACGTGACACATGCAAATACGGGGCAGACCTCGTGGAACGTCCAGTGGACACCAAGTGCTTCGGGTCCTCCCGCCAGCGTCACGATATACGCCGCTGGAGTCGAGGGAAGCGGAGGCAACGGAAACAAGCAAGACTACGTGTACACGGCCACCAAAGGGATGTCCCTGGCTCCCCTGCCGGTGGAGTTGGCCGAGTTCTCCGGCGTCGTTGATGGAAGCAACGTCGAGCTGACCTGGTGGACAGCGTCCGAATCTCAAAATGCAGGTTTCGAGGTCCAGCAGATGAAACCCGGTATCGATGCACGCTTCAAAACGATTGCGTTCGTGAATGGTACCGGTACCACGTCATCGCGGAGCGACTATTCGCATCAAGTCGACGGACTATTGCCCGGCAAGTACTTCTTCCGACTGCGGCAGATAGACTTCGACGGGACCACGACCACGAGCCCGCAAATCGAGACTACGATCGCCGTTCCGGGGCAGTATCACCTGTCGCCGGCATATCCGAACCCCTTCAACCCGACCACACTCCTTGAACTCACGGTAGAGCGCTCGCAGCACGTTACGGTCGTCGCCGTCGATGCGGCCGGTCGGCAGGTGGCGACACTCTACGACGGTGAGTCGACGTCCAATCAGCCGCTGGTTGTGGAGTTTGACGCGCGCGAACTACCGACGGGACTGTATGTGATTCGGGCACAGGGAGAAACTTTCTCGACCTCTCGGTCCGTCACGCTGCTCAGGTAGCAACGAAACATCACCGTAGTCGGACGCCGACGAATCAAGGCCGACGCGGCAGTCGCTGTCGGTCCGTGAATCTGTTGTCGCGCATCGGTACCTTTCGCGAGTTGCCCAGCCTCGCGAAACCACGATGTTTGAAGACACAAGCCAGATCGAGCTCTTCTACCGATTCGGGGTTGCAATCTCTGTCGGGCTGCTTGTAGGGCTTCAGCGCGAGTACGCGCACTGGTCGGAACACCAGAAGAACGAGGGCGAAAGCCTCTTCGCCGGAGCCCGCACCTTTCCCCTTCTGGCGCTGTTCGGTTGCACAGCCGCACTGCTGGCGGACGTGATGGGCAGTCCGCTCCTCCTTGTTGCGGCGATCCTGGCCGCGGGCCTTGTCGTGACGGTCGCCTACTACTTCGAGGCCCGGTCGGGTAGCGGAGGCATCACGACCGAGGTCGCCGCTCTGACGACGGTCATGATCGGCGCCCTCTGCTATTTCGGGGACCTGAGGCTGGCCGCAGCGCTCGGTGTCGCCGTGACCGTACTCCTCGCGCTCAAGCTTCAGACCCGGGCACTGATTCGGCAACTGGAGCCGGAAGATGTCTACGCGACGCTGCAGTTCGCCGTAATCACGATCATCATACTCCCGCTCCTGCCTCGCACGGGATACGGACCGGAGCCGTTGAGCGTGCTGGTTCCCTACAAGATCTGGCTGATGGTGGTGTTCATTTCCGGTATCAGCTTTCTGGGATATATCCTGATCAAACTGGTCGGTACCCATCGTGGCGTGGGCCTGACGGGTATCCTTGGTGGCCTGGCATCCAGCACGGCGGTTACGCTCAGCTTCTCGCAGAGAAGTCGGTCGGTCAACGGTCTCAATCAGCCGTTCGCGCTCGCCATCCTGCTCTCGTGGAGCGTGATGTTCGTGCGCGTGCTTGTCGAGGTGGCGGCGTTGAACCGTTCGCTTCTGAGAATCGTCTGGATACCGATGGCCGCGGCACTGGCCGTGACCACGGTGTACTGCATCTATTTGTACCGGAGCAAGTCGGTCGCAAAGCAGGAGGAAGAGGACCGCTTCACCAACCCGTTCGAACTGGGTCCGGCGCTCGGATTCGGATTGCTCTTTGCAGTGGTTCTGTTGATATCCAAGGCGGCGACCATGTACCTGGGAGACACCGGGATTTACCTGTCGAGCGTTGTCGCGGGGTTTGCCGACGTTGACGCGATCACCCTCTCCATGGCCGAGCTCAGCCGCGACGCGAGCGTTCTCGACGAACAAACGGCTGCCCGGGCCATCGTCCTTGCCGTCGCCTCCAATACGCTCGTGAAGGGCGCGATTGTGCTGAGCGCCGGGTCGCCAGGGTTAAAAAAGGTCATCCTTCCCGGCATCATTGCATCTCTCGTCACGGCGATCGGAGTCGTTTTTCTCCTCTAGACCTCAGGCGACGGGAGTCGTATCAGGCTGCTCGCGGTCTCGTAACGCTTCTTGCTCGATAAACTCCGAGGGGAGTACACCGAACGTCTGTTTGAACAGACGGGAGAAATACGCGGCATCTCCGTAGCCAACGGCGTATGCAACCTCCGACACGTTACCGGCCTGCCGACTGAACAGCTGCGCCGCACGCTTCAAACGCATCAGCCGGATGTACCCCGCAGCCGTCAGACGCGTGATACCCCGAATTCGCCGCTGCAACTGGCGCGCACTCAATCCGACCTCATCCGCGAGCCAGTCAACGCCAAAATGCGTATCGCCTATGTGCTCCTCGACGGTGTTCTTGACCCGCTCCATGAACGACTGATCAACCGACGGCACGTCGATCGGACTCGGCTCGACAACGCCCTCCATGTAACGGACACGCAGTATGCGCCGCATCTCGATAAGATTCTCGACTCTCGCGACAAGTGCCGCCGAGGAAAACGGCTTCGGGATATAGTCGTCAGCGCCCGCATGCAAACCTTCCATCTGACCGGCCTCGTCCGCTCGCGCCGTAAGCAAGACGACAGGAATCTCGGCGAACTCCGCGTCACCCTTCACCTTGCGACACAGCTCGAAACCGTCCATGCGTGGCATCATCACGTCACTGATGATCAGTGCCGGACGTTCTTCGTGAATAGACTCCAGCGCCTGAAGACCATCTTCCGCTTCTCGCACCCGGTACAAACCTTTCAGATGTCTCCTCACATACGCCCGGATTTCGTCGTCGTTGTCTACAACGAGAACGATCGGCGCCGTAGCAGAGGCTTCGGGAGAGTCGTCCGAATATGAAAATGATCCAATCTCATCCGGATCCGACGCGGGCGCCACGTCATAGGTAGAGTCGGCGGCTCTGCGGACGTCCGGGTACGAAGCCAGTGGCAGATCGACGGTGAACTCGCTTCCGAATCCGACATCGCTCTTGACGGCCACTTCGCCACCATGCAGTTCGACGAGCTCTTTGACGAGCGCGAGCCCGATTCCCGTTCCCTCTGACGATCCATCCCTCTCAATCCGATGGAAGCGATCCCAGATCAGGCTGACCTGCTCTCGAGTAATCCCCGGTCCGTTGTCCTTGACGGTCACCCGCGCCTGCCTTCCCCTGCGCGTCTGTAGCGCGTCCAGACTGACCTTGACGGCTCCTCCATCGGGGGCGAATTTTATCGCGTTCGAAACGAGATTGTAGATGACTTTCTCCAACGCGCCCGGGTCGAAGCTCGCCGGCAGTTCATCTTCAGTGCTCTCACAGGTCAAGATGATCTTCCGGCGTCCCGCCACATCTGTGAAGTTGTGCACGACTGGTTTCAGGAAAGACACCAGGTCGTGCTCTTCGATACGAAGCCGTATCGCACCCGCGTCGACCTTTGACAGGTCGAGCAGGTCGTTGACGAGTCCGAGTAAACGCCGGGAGCTATTCCGGACGCTTGTTAGCATGCTCGCCAGAGGAGGGTGAACGTCGCCGTAAGCCCCTTCGAGCGCATCGTCGACGGGGCCCATGATCAACGTAAGCGGCGTTCGAAATTCATGACTGATGTTGGCGAAAAAACGGTCTTTCATGTGCTCCACTTCGACCAGCCTGGCCGCCTGTTCCTCGGTACGGGCTTTTGCTTCCTCGAGTTCGTGAGAATGGCGCTCGAGCTCCGAGGTCAGACGCTGCGCGGCTGCACGCGCTCGATACTGGTCGTAACGCGTGCCGTACAGGAGCATCGTGATTCCCGTCAGCATGGCGGCCGCGATGACCATGAATGGAACCTGTTCCACCGGCATTCCGGTGACGGACACACCAAGCATCACCGGGAAAACGATCTCCGAGACCGTGACAACTCCGAACGTGCCGACCGCTACAAACAGCATTTGCAAAGGGCGAAACGGAATCGTGCCGGATGCCACGAGCAGGAATAGTGTGGGATAGACCGCGGACGTCACAGTATTCCCCGTGCCGCTGACGTCGTCAAAAACACTTGCGACTGACAGCACAATTACAACCGCTGCGGCTCCGAAACGTCCCCATCGCAGATCCGCGTCCGCTCGATACAGAAAGAGAAAAAGAAGACCGGAAGCCAACACCATCAGTTTGTCCCACAACATCATGCTTGTCGCGGCAATGACCGGATCGCTGGGATAGACCCACACCGGTTGTTTGCCGAGCACGAGCGCGTTGACGGCGAGATACAGAGCGACGGCAATAACCGTCAACGTGCCGGCCGCCAGCATTCCGCGCCGGTTGATGATGCGCAGAACGTCCTTGAAGCCCTCGTCGGCTTCCCAGGAGGCAGGCCCGACAAGACGCGAGCGAAGCGAAAGAAGTGCAGTAGAGACGTCCATCAGAGACACCCCGTGAGGGTCCGTCACTCAAAGATACAGTGACGGACCCAATTTGTGTCATTGACGGGCCCCGTGACGGCTTTCGTGGGCCCGTCAGCGGCTTGTCAGACGTTAGTTCGGAACGCGCAGCGACGCCACTACGCCGTCGTGGTCGGACGCCCACATGCCCGATTGCGTTCTATCTGCCGGCGACTCACCGACCACTTCCACAAAGACGGAACCAAGGCCGCCATTTCCGTGCTTCGTCTTCGTCGATCGGAAGAGAACAAGGTCGATCCTCTTGTCGGGTATGCGGCTCGTACCGATCAGGCTTCCGTGATGGCAGCACGTGAACCCGGGTCCGGCGTGTGGAAGCTGGTTTCGATCCCAGGTGTCTATGAAATCGTCTTCCATAAACATTCCGTACGTCGCTCCTTCTGGCGCCTCCGTGTTCAGGTCGCCCATCACAACCACCGGATACGGAGACGACTGAAGATCGCTCATGAGCTCCTGCGCCTGCGCCATTCGGATCTCCTGCACTTCAGACTCGAAATGTGACGTGGCGACGCGATAGGTTCGGCCATTGACCGTCGCGTCTGCCGCGACGTATCCACGTCCAAGCGTTCCGAGTCCCGGAACGGGCATACCCACTGCGAAGTTCACCTCCTGAACGTTGGACAGTCCGACGTCGCCGCGTGCCAGCAGCACGTCGAAATCGGTGACGCGCACGTCATCGAAAGCCAGCGGATCCAGGCTCACGATCATCGGCAATTCTACATCGAGATTCTGAACGATGCCGGCCACCACGTAGTCGAGCCCATGAGCGGCCAGCTTGCTCATCAGCACATCCATGTGGTCCAGGAATACGTCCTCGGCCGGCGTCGTACCACCGACGACACGGTCACCCGGTGACTGCAATCTTATACGTGTTATCTCTTGAAGTCCGACAAGATGTGGCTGGTACGCGGCGATCTCTCGCACAAACGCCTCTGCGCGCTCATCGAAGTTCGTCGCGATAAACGTCTGGAACGCTTCAGCGACGAGAAACGGCACCTTGTTCGGATCCGGTTCGGCAATAATGTTGTCGACGCCGGCACCTATGTAGACGTTTCGAGTCATCACGGTCAGGGCGCCCGGCCCCTGCCGCGCAACGGCCGAGTTCTTGGCCTGTAAATCAGCGCCGATGGACGACGACGCGGAATCGCCCGTGATCACACCGGCGTCCTCACAGGCCGCGCCAACCATCAGCACAAGAACAACCGGCACGATGGGGACTAGCTTCAAAAAAGATCTGTGCAACATGACAACCTCCACGAAGATGATGGTTCATTGATCGTCCGTGGCTCAGGATATCATCCGACTGCGTCGAAAAGCGCGTCATTCAGCTATCGGATAACGGATTGTCCCATCTGTCCTGCATCAATGTCCGATCTGTCAGATCGGGATCGCTGCTTGCCGGTCCACACGCCTGAATCGCCCGGTGAGATGGCATGTAGAGCGGACCGATCCGTACCGATGGACACGTGGATTTGGTTGCCGTAGACTGCGGTTGTCCGGAAGAACGTCGACAGGAAGCAAGGTGATCAGATGCCTCTCGATAAGAACCGACCCAACCATTGCCCACGACCCGGCACTGCGAAAAGCGCCCGCCGTGTGAACCTCGTCATTCTGTCACTTCTGACCGTGATATTCCTTGCGGGATGTGCCCTGTTCGAGAGCGAAAGCAATACGGTCACCGCCCGCTCGGACGGCCTGAGGGTGACCGTCAAGAACGAAACCGGGGACCGTATCTATTACTTCCTCGTCGGGAGTGAGCTGGCGACGCTCATCGATTGGATTCCCCACCTCGATGACAGCCAGAGCGTGGCTGCGGGCCGGTCCAGAACCATAGACCACGGCGATATCATGATGGAGGAAAATGAGACGCAGGCGGTCTTCTGGTGGTGGAAGGCGGAGATCCGCGACGGCGAGCGTGTACCCGGTGCGATCGTTTCGAACATCATCGATCTGTAGTGTCACGGGGACGCCGTTCGGTCAGCTGCTGTCCGTGCCCGATACCTCTTTCTTGCCGTGCTTCAATTCGAATCCGCGAACGACGACGAAGGCGATAAGCGCGAACACGAAGAAGACAAGCAGCATCCACGCGATGCTCGACAGGGTCTCGATGATGGTCCGGTAGATCTCGAGGGTCCACCGTTCCCCCGTTAGAAGAAGGGGCTCCTGATCAGGAGCGTTCGACACGATGTAGCGCTCCAGCTGGTGCACACGAACACCACCGGCGATCCCCACGACGTAGATGGCAAACATGATGTACCGCTGCCACGCGGAGCTGATGTCTTCAATCACGATCCGCGCGAGAATACTATGGATCGGATTGCTGAAGAGCCTGGCGACGAGGAACGACACGACGATCGCGACGAGGAAAGTCACGATCAAGAGCGAGATGAACATGGTCATATCCTCAGCTGTGTGACAACCGCTATCAGCCGGGCTGGCTGGCCGGATATGCTACGACCCGCGCACGCTTCCGGCTGACGGGGAATCTCTGGTTCGGTGACGGGATTCCGGTTTTGTAGACGGTCGCGCCGGCCCTCAGTCGTGACCTCCAAGGTGTTGACCGGGCGAATCGCCATGCTCGCTCTCGATCATTATTCCAGCTATCTCCTTGTCGCCCATGCGAATTCTAACGTGAAGGCTGTCGCCATCCGCTACCTCGATCTCCGTACTCAGCGGGTCGAAGCCGACGGCTGACACGGTAAGGTCATAGGCACCTGCTGCCACGAGGTGCAGGGTAAACTTGCCTTCTATGTCCGGTACCACGGGCCGCAGCGGCTTATGCTGGTCGCCGGTGAGCGTCACCCGGGCGAAGGGTATGGGGAAGTACTGATCGCCGACGATTTCGTTTACCGTGCCGAAAACGGTGGCTGTCTGGGCGTTGGCGAAGCCGGCCAACAGAAGGAGCGGGAGGACTTGGAGGAGCTTTTTCGCCATCAGGGACCGTTGGCGCAAGATGATACATAAAGAAATTAAACTCAGCTGGCGGCGGCGACGTTCCGGCAAATCGGCATCCGGCCGGCCTATTCCACCGTTCGGCGAGCGGGGTACGCGGTTCGGCATCGATGAGGGACCATTCGAGCGCTATGTCGAACAGGTACCGCAACGTAAATCGCGATCACCGTACTGGTCGATAAGTGCTCCTCGAAATTCCTACAGGGGGAAACAAGATGTTCAAGTCCACTCATGTTTTCAAAGGGTTCCTCGTTGCGTCCCTCTTTGCCGCCACGATCTCAACGTCGGCTCGTGCGGATGGGACCGAGAAACTTCTGGAAATGCCGGCACCGGCCGCCACGATGACACTCGAGCAATGGGATGCCTTTGGTGACCGACTCGTTGAGGCTCTCGCCTCTCATCACGACGGACTGCAGAACGGAGCGATGCGCCTTGCCTTACAGTATCCGGACCAGGTAGATATCAGCCCGGCGCTGAACGATCTGATGCGCATCTACCGTAATCACAAGGACGTCAACGTTCGGCGATTGGCCGTTGTGACACTCGGGTCGAGCGGAAGCCGACTCGCCGCCAACTACCTGCGTCTGCATGTTGAGTTTGAGAAATCGGACTGCGTGAAGCGAACTATGCTGGCGGTATTATCGGACGCCTGATGGGCGAGCGTTTTCATCAGGGTACTGTCCAGGGAAGGGCCTGCATCGGCATGTGTGCGGGCCCTTTCTTTTTGTAATGGGCGCAGGCGCATGTTGAGCACATCTTGCGTCTGCGACCGTGTGAAGCTGCAAAGGAGTCTGCCGGGAAACCGCGGGTGGTTGGAACGCGTACGGCCGACCCCCTATTTTAGGGGAACCTGATCCCGTAGCTCAGTTGGCAGAGCATCTGACTTTTAATCAGAGGGTCCCTGGTTCGAACCCAGGCGGGATCACCCTTAAGAACGCCTCAGAATCAATTATTTGGATGGATTCCGGGGCGTTTGCTGTTTCCAGCCAGGGGCGTCGAAATTGCAAAGCCATGCAGCCTGATGTCATTGAGTCGGCAATATTGCGGCAATGGCAACGCCGGATCCGAAGGCCGACTGCGTCGCACTCTGCAACACGTCTCGTGCAAGGTGAGCGTATCGCTGGGTCACCTGGATGCTGGAGTGGCCCAATATCGCCTGCACGACGGGGAGCGCGACTCCCCGTTGGACGAGCCAGCTCGCGCAGGTGTGACAGAGGCTGTGGAAGCGGATGTTCTCCGGCAGCATCGCGAGGCACATACCGCTTGAAGGTTTTGGACGCGAAGGTGCCGTCCAGCTTGCCGCCCTTGACGCCTCTGAACACGTAACCGTCCGTTTCTCCCGCCCCGGCGTGCCGCATTCGGGTCAGGACGGAGAGCGCGTCACCGACCATCGGAATCGAACGCTCGTTGCCCGACTTGGTGATGAAGTCTCGGTCGTTGCACACGTTAATGAAGCCGGAATCGAAGTCGACGTGCGACCAGCGTATATCCCACAGTTCTGACCTGCGCAGTCCGGTTGAGACAGCTGCCAAGATGAGATCCTTGATCCACAGAATTTTCCCTTCCTTCACACGTCCCGACTGCCGCTTCATTTCATGGTCTGCATCGATGGCCCTGAATAGAAGCTGGAGCTGAGACGGCGTCAGGAACACGGCTACCCTCTTGTGATCCCTGGGCCGCGACTGTTTGGCATGAGTGAATGTGGCGTTCGACTTGGCGTCTGCGGCGGGTGCTGAGCTCAAGAGCGTTCTTACCGAGTTCGTTCGACAAGTGCCTTGAACCGTGGATGCTCGCGGATCCAGTCCAGTTCTGGAGACTCGAAGACATAGGGAGCTCGGTGCCAGGAGAATCTGAGCGATATTATCTCCTCGAGCATGTCAATTGCTCTCTCGACTTCACCCACGCGGGCAAATGCCGCCGCGATTCTCCACAGCGTCGCAGAGCTATGGAACTGTTCGTTTCCGAGCGATGTCCTGAGTCTCGTTGCGAGAGCTATGACGCTGTCAGGTTGTCCAAGGCCCGCATAAGCCTCCATTTTGCCTCTCGCGTCATCCGGAGCAGTTAGATCCAGTGCCCGCTGCCACGCATCAGCCGTCTGGATCGAGCCCCGACGGGTAATATCATGCAAGCGGGCATACATCGTCTGCACCTCTAGCTTGTCTCGACCTTCGAGAGAGGCCATGTCGAGATTTTCGAGTTTCTCGTACGCTGACTCAAAGTCGCGCTCGCCCCAGTGCACAATCTTGATCCAGTCCAAAGCCTCATCAACCGGACTGTCGAAGGCCGGGGCTGACTCTAGCAGCTTTCGAGCCTCTCCTAACTCCCCTGTCTCTGTGAGGAAATACGCCTTGCTGGTATAGGGACCGTTATGGAGTGGAGCAGCCGCGATCGACCGATCCGCCCATTCGAGCGCCTCGTCATACTGGCCGAGCGCTTGATACGACTCGGCGAAATTGTACATCACCAGAGGATCGGTTGGATCAAGCTCAAGCGCGCGCTGAAGTGCCTTCATGGACTCGTCAATCTTGCCTAGCCCACGGCTGGTGTAACCTATCGCACGCAGCAGGTCCGTGTCGGCGAGTCCGAGTCTATCCGCAGCCTTGAACGATTCGAGAGCAGCCTCGAGATCGCGGTCCGCGTAGTAGCTGATGTATCCAGATGCAAGATAATCGTCGACCGAGCCTGGCGCCAGCACCCCAACCCGCTTGGCCGCCACCGAGGCACGCTTGCGCATAGCACGAACAGAATCCGCGCGGCCAAAAAAGATCATTGCAGAGTAAACCCGTGCGAGGGCACTATGGCATTTCACGAAATCGGGATCCAACTCGCAGGCTCGCTCATAGTGAGCGGCCTGTGTGTGATCCAGTGTTGCTTGTAGTTCTCCACGCAGGTACGCCTGATAGGCCTCGTCGTTGTCGGTCAGCTGTAGTTCAAGCGCGGCACGCTCCGACTCGCCGAGAACCACGTTCAGCGCCTGTACCACCTTTCTCGCCACATCCGGCTGGAAGTCGAGTCCGTCACCCTCGAACGCCTCGGCCCAGACCTGTGATTCGTCGGACAATCGGATCAGCTTCGGTGAAATCCGAATCTGCACCTCGCCCTCCAAATCAGTGACGTACAGGTTGCCCTCCAATACGTGGTTGACATTGAGCCGCTGCCCGATGTCCGTGAGCGAGAGGCCTTCGTTCACCAACCGCGCTCCGCTGGAAACAGCAATGATCTTAAGTCCCTTAACCGCCATCAACCGAGTAGAGATGTCATCCGCTATGCCAGTTTCCAGATGCTCGAAGCCTTCCGCACCAAGGGTCTTGAAAGGGAGCACAACCAGTCGGGGTGCATCGGGTTGAGGCCAATATTTTACGACCGATACCACCGCGACCAATCCGACTATGCATGCCGCAGCAATCAAGGGACGACGCATGGCTCGTTTCCGAACCACCTTGATGCTCGGCGCCGATCCCGTCCCCAACAGGGCCGCAAGATGTTCGGCCATCTGGGCGGCGTTTGGGATACGGTCCCCCGCATTCTTCGTAAGAGCCGCCGCAAGGAGCGCACTTTCCGCGTCACTCTCAGCATCGAACGGAGGCGCGTCCGTGTTGAGGATCGAGTAGCTGATTGCCTGCTCGTATTCGCCTTCGAATGGCTTTCGACCGGCGAGCATCTCGTACAACACTACACCCAGAGACCACAGGTCGCTCTGGTGGTTGGTCAGCTCACCTCGGATTTGCTCTGGCGACATATAGAATGTCGTGCCCATCGTTGAGCCGGTTTTCGTCAAGTCCAGCCCGCCTACAAGTTTCGCCAGTCCGAAGTCCAGGATGACGGCACGACCCCGATTGGTGACGAAGATGTTGGCGGGCTTGATGTCCCGATGTATGATCTCCTTATCGTGGGCCGCAGCCAGGCCTTCTGCAACCTGCCGACCGATATCCAGGGCCTCGTCTCTGGAAATCGCGCCGCTGCGTATCCGATCCTTGAGCGTTTGACCCTCGTAATGGGCCATTGCGATGTACTGTTGACCCTCCTCCGTGCGTCCGATCTCGTGCACCACACAGACGTTCGGATGGTTTAGTGCCGAGGCAGCCTGAGCCTCCAGGACGAACCGCTTACTGGCTTCTTCGTCTGTTGTGAGATGCGGCGGCAAAAACTTGAGCGCGACCTTCCGACCCAGGCTCACGTCGTCAGCCAGGTAGACAACTCCCATCCCGCCCTCACCGAGCTTCTCGGTTATCCGGTAATGAGATATTGTCTGGCCGACCACTAGATCCGTACAAAGGAAGCGTCAAAGAACTCATAAATAGACGGTATCGCCCGAATAAACAAGATTAGTGGATCATTGCAGTTGTTCGTCGATGTCCACCGTTCAAGTCCGTACCCTTCGCAACCATCTCCAACTTCTCGCGACGCAACCCATAGTTGTTTGTGCAGGAGGGTCCGAGAGAATAGTCCTTTGTCTCGGTCATAATTCGGGTCATTCGGGGCATGCTGATTTGCGTCCGCTTGCAAACGACGTCAGGAATCAGTACTAAACCAGCGTCGAAACTGAACTAGTAGGCGTGACGGTATGCGACTTACCTTCGTCATTACTGCCATCGTTGTGTTGGTTGCGCCGGCGTCTGGGCAGGGTTCAGGCGGAGTGGAGGGACGAGTGGTGGCGAAACGGACACTGGAGCCGCTCGTCGGGGTCAACATCGTCATTGCCGGACTCAACCGCGGTACCGCAACGGACATCGACGGCGCGTTTTCGATTTCCGATCTGGCTGAGGGCGCATACCCGATCGTCGCTCGCTTTGTCGGTTTCAAGACAGAGACGATTACTACGACCGTCAGTGCCGGCGCGACGGCAGTGCTGAACTTCGAGATGGAAGAAGACCGCCTCCTGCTGGACGAACTTGTCGTCACCGGTCTCGGCACCAGCGTGGAACGGCGGAAGCTGTCGGCGAACGTCGAGGTGCTGCATCTTCGGGAAATCGAGACGGCTCCCGTCATGACTGTCGGGCAGCTCTTGCAGGGGCGGGTGCCTGGTGCGTCGGTGAGAATGCAGTCGGCTCAGCCGGGTCTGGGAAGTGTGATCAGTTTTCGAGGTGTCAAGAGCGTCTCCGCCGATCAAACACCCGCGATTTACATCGACGGTGTCCGTGTCGACAACAACTCAAACACGAGTCTGAGCTTGGGGGGGCAACGCACATCCGCTCTTTCGGAGTTGCTAACCAGCGACATCGAGAGGATCGAGATCGCCATGGGAGGGGCGGCGAGCACTTTGTACGGATCTGAGGCCGCCAACGGTGTCATTCAGATTTTTACGAAGCAGGGTACTCCCGGTCAAAACAGGGTTGTTATTCGTAGCGAACAGGGCATCGACGTCCCTGATACGAAGTTTGTTCAGGATACGGATTTCGCCTATGCAGAGATGGTGACGGACCCGAGCAGCGCAGTTTTTGGTCAGGGCAGTTTCCTCAGGGATGTGTTCTTGAGGACTGGCCATTTCCAGAACTACTACGTCGGAGTTTCTGGCGGCGGCGATGCCGCGACGTACAACGTGAGTGGCCGCGTTCAGAATTCAACAGGGATCCAGCCTTCCAACGAGTCGACTATCTATGCGTTGAGGAGCAACGTACAATCACGATTGGGGAGAGCACTGAACGTCGGCTTCAGCGGCAGTTATGTAAGATCTGGTTTCGAACGGCTTCACGCCGGCAATGCGATCTTCGACCCATACTCCACTTTCGGGGTAGGCGCGGCGCTGGTGCTTACGGGCGCCGATACCTTCGACGAAGCGCTTCGACTTCAACTCCTTCCCGAAGTCACTGAACAAGTTGACCGATTCACGATCTCGGCCAAAGCGAGGTACGAACCAAGCCGGCTTTTCAAGTCCGGTCTGACCGTGGGACTCGACTCGCGCACAAGCCATCAACGCGTTTTCCTTCCAATCGAATACGACGCAGTTTCGGACAGAGAGCGGGGTGAGATTCGAAGGTTCGATCGGGACTTTCTCGCCATGACCGTGGAGTATGTCGGCACGATCAGCTATCCGAGAGAAGGTCGAATCAAATCTGATTTGACGTTTGGCGTTCAGGGCTTCCGTGAGGATTCGGATTACATACAGGTGGTTGCACAGACGTTCGCTCTTCCAGGTACCGAGGATATCAGCCAGGCGGGTGAGGTTGATGTTTCGGAGACTCGCAGCGAGGTGTTCAACGGCGGGATCTTCGTTCGCGAACAGGTTGGATTCCGGGATCGCCTCTATGCCGACGCAGGGTTGCGGCTGGACGGCAGTACGTCTTTCGGTGGAGATGTTGGGTTGCAGGGCTATCCGAGTTTTGGTCTTGCATATACACTTTCGGATAACGCTGTCTTCCAACGCTGGTTTGGAAACACCTGGAGCCATATGAAACTGCGGATTTCGTACGGCGAAACAGGAAGGTTTCCGAAACCCTTTGACAGGGACGTGACCTTCGGTGGGGATTCTTTCCGTGGAGAGAGTGCTCCATTCTTTGAGAATCCTGGTAATCTGGATTTGAAGCCCGAGCGAACGAGAACGGTCGAGGGTGGGTTTGACGCAGCGCTCTTGTCGGACAACATCGGCATCAGGTTGACTGCATTTAGCGCTACGACTTCTGACGCATTGTTCCTTGTTCCGGAGCAGCCTTCTACCGGCAGAGGTCTGCAACTCCGCAACCTGGGCCAGATTGAAAACAAGGGAATCGAACTTGGGCTTGACGCCGACGTGCACTGGTCAAAAGCAGTATCGTTGTCGCTTGGTCTTACCTATTCCTGGTTGCGGAACGAAGTCACCGATATCGGCGACGGCCCCGAATTCTCTGTTGCCGGCGATGGAATTTCTGCAATTTCCCGAGTCGCAGTTGGACACCCGGTCGGAGAATGGTATGCCAGCACTCCGATTGACAGCAACGGCGACGGATTGCAGGACGCGTTCGAGTATCAGTTCGCCGGATCCACGCCCTATCCGACCCAGTTCGGGTCGCTCTCGGCTAACCTGTCGGTGTATCGGAATCTGTCGCTGTTCGCGACAGCGGATTGGAGTCTCGGAGCGCGAACAGCGGATCACACAGTCTGGGTTTCGGAGATATTCGGGCTTGAGCGGGCAGTCCTTCCAGAACGCTTCGACACGGATGGCAATTCCGTCGGGAATTACAATACCGAAGGAGCAGGTGTGTTCATCCTGCAGAATGGAGATTTTCTCAAGATCCGCGAGGTATCGGCTCGTTACTCACTTCCGAGTCGTGTCACGAAATTGCTTGGACTTCATTCGGCCGTCGTCTTCTCGTCGGTTCGGAATCTGGTCACCTTCGTCCGACAGGACCTCGTCGATCCGGAATTGGCCGGCCTGAGTTGGGCGGCAGCTTTATACAATGGGGGTGAGAGTACGCTGGAGCTGGGCGGTGAGCAGCTCCATACGCTCTCTCCACCTCGACAGATCAGATTCGGTTTCGAGATTGTGTTTTGACCGGTTCAAACGAAAATATGCGATGGGCGGGCAGTGTGGATGTCGCAGAAGTCCGGTCCACACGAGGTCATCGCCTCCGATATCGGCGCATGCCGTGGGTTCTCGCCCTGCTATGCATTCTAGGTATTCGCTGTGATTTTCTTAATCCCGGAAAGACCGATAATCCCCGAACGACGATTGAGGAGCTGGCCGCTTCAGACGACCCGACGAAGGCATTGCTTCCCGGGCTTCGGCGGCTGTTTGCGAGCGCGCTATCCGCTACCGTGTTGACGACGGAGTACGTCAGCGACAACGTGGCATCCACCGACGTGGTCCATCCGGATTACCCCCGCGACATCCGTAGCACCTCGTTTCTTATCGGCGGCGATGGCGAGGGAACCGACATCTACTGGAACCTGCAGGAATTACGTGGACTCTGCGATTTCGTTCTCGATGAGGTTGCTCCGGCGTATGCCGGAGCCGAAGACCTTGACCTGGCGGAGGCGCACTACTATCGTGGCATGGCGTACCTCATCCTCGGCGAGAACTTTGTTGCCGTACCGACCGGAGTCGACGAGATACCTGTCAAATCTCGCCAGTTACTT
Organism: Rhodothermales bacterium; assembly: GCA_013002345.1. Lineage (NCBI taxonomy): Bacteria > Pseudomonadati > Rhodothermota > Rhodothermia > Rhodothermales > Rhodothermales bacterium. Next base: position 1,466 of record JABDKH010000058.1, on the reverse strand, counting down.
GAACGAGCCGTAGCCGACCTGGTCGAGGGGCGAAGACTCGGCTTTGTTGTCCCTTCGACTGCAGCCCTCGCGCGTGCGTCTCGAGCCAGTGGCAACGCCGATGCTGCTGCTCAGTTTGCGAACGAAGCACTCGTCGCCGGGGGGACTGACTTCTTGTTCTTCCAGGAGTTTGACAGGACTTCGATTCGGAACGAGGTTGCCTGGCATCTAGCCATTCAACTTCAGACGATGCAGCCTCTACCCCCGACTGGACTTCCTGGACCCGAAGTATTTCGAAGAGGAGCAAGGTATTCCTGTATCGAAGGCTGAAGAGATGCTCCTGATCCTTGCAGAGTACGCTCTGAGTATCGGGAATCTTGACGACGCGAAGAACCGGATGATCGAATCGATTGAGCGCGCCTCGGACCGACCCAGAGTGGGCTTTGATGACAAGGACACGAGAGATGATGCGATACTTGGGCAGATCCGACCCCGGAACAGCGGCATCAAAGTCCGAGACGATGCAACCGGTCCGTTCCGGGAGGGTGTGCTTCTGGACCGCCCGGGAACGATCGACACTCCGGTTGTGTCAGGATCATCTTTGACGGCTGAAGACGTGGAGGCTGCGTCTGACGTCGGATCACTGACCCGCCTGCTCTTTCTTCTCAGACAGGAGATTCTGTTTCTTGAAGGGAGGAGAATGCATGACCTGGGAATCAGGCTTCCGATGATGCAGAGGGAGGTGGACACGAACCCGAACATCACCGACGGCGATACCGGCACACGCGTCTTTGTGCCAGACTATATCCCGCCGGCCAACGAACTGGACCTCTACAGCCCAGTGCAGTTGTATGAGGGTGATAGTTTGCTCACGACGCAGGTCACGATTCTGCACGATATGAACAGGATACTTGCGGTGGAGCGGGGCCTCGTCATGCAGGACCCAATGCTGCCGTGAAGGCCGATGCAGCGATTCCGATGGTCACAAAGCGAACCTCGCGGGTTCCCAAACGGCTCGCAGTAGAGGTACTGTCACTACGCCTCTAGCTCCTTCGTCAGCAGTGCCCTGGCGACTCTCCAGTCGCGGCTGACGGTTGCTCGCCCGACATCGAGTACCTCAGCGGCTTCCTCATACGTGAGTCCTCCGAACAGGAGTAATTCGGCTACCTTGCCGAGCCTTTCGTCCATCGACTCGAGCCTCGAAAGCGCCCGGTTGATATCTACCAGCCGAGCTCCCTGCTGCTCTACGAGAGCATCCCGTTCCGCGTCCGGTCCGAAGGTCACGATGGGTTCACCGCCCCCTCGTTTCTGCCGCTTCCGTCTTCTTGCATAGCCGATCAGTAGCTGGCGCATCGCACGGCTGGCTATGAGCAGGAAATGGCTTCGATCGTTGGCAACGAGATTGCCGGCCCGGTCGAATTTGAGGTACACCTCATGTATCAGGGCCGTCGTATTCATCGTTTCGTGAGCACCCTCGAACCGCTGGC
>JABDKH010000057.1 GCA_013002345.1 Rhodothermales bacterium | reverse complement strand
ACGGTATCCCGACCTCAATGCGGTATCCGTCCGGTCCGTCCATCTCCGCCCACTCGATCCCGTCTGCCGGCTCGCCCCGATGAACCGTCATTTTCTGTCCGAGATTCAGTCGGATCATCAAGTCGTCCCGGTCATAGTCGACACCCTTGCTATTGTCCGCATCGAGATAGACCTCGATGCCGTCGTTGTGGTAGTCGCGGGGATCCGTCGTGACGCGTACACCATCGGTCACGTCGATGAGAAGGTACAGATGCGAATCCGAGTGGAGGATGCGCAGGTCGGCGGAGAGGTCGTCGGAGGCAGGCGCGACACCGGAGATAGGCCGTGCAATCTTCAGCATCGGCGCAGTCGACCATATGTCATCCGGTTGCCCGTCGATCACGGGAGGTCGCGTCGCCCGCACGGAGCGTGGTCCCGTGAACGGCGTGGCCGTGAACGCTACGGGCGTGCTTTCCACAGAACCGAGCGCATTGGAGACGCGAACCACGAATACCCCGGCATCCGTAGCCGACGCGGGGACGAAGGACAGGATGGGACCGGATGCGCCCGGAATGACATCCCCGTCGCGTGTCCACTCATACGTCAGCGGGAATCCGCGGGCCTGCACGGTGAGGGTGGCAGGGTAGCCTACCTCTACGGTTCTGCCCGTTGGCTGCCTGAAGATCTCCGGCGCGATCGGCTCGCGCTGCGAAATGTAGGAGTCGGGATCCAGCGGCCGCAGCGAACGCACCATTTCCGGACTGAAATCGCAGTAGTCGCTGCGGGTCTTTCGTGCCATGTCAAACAGCCATTCCCTTGCGTCTTCCGCGGACGGGCGATCGGCCCGGCCCATCCAGTAGTCCAGAATCTTTTGAAAGCCGTCGGACTTGGGGCAGAGCCACGGTTGGGTGCGGCGGGAGAGCTTCTTGTGTGTCCACCAGTTCCAGCTGACATTTGCGGAGTTCAGGAAGGTTGTGGCGCGCCGGTTGCCGTCGTAGGGCGGGTTCTGCTCACCTGTTTCGCCGTGCCACAGCGGTATGTCGTACTTGTTGCGCAGGTCGTCCCAGCGCTTCATTCCGGCGGCGGTTGAGGTCGGCGGGTAGGAATGAAATGCGATCACAAGATGTGGATCCCAATCCATGGGCTCCAGCATGCTGAACTCCTGGGCCCAGTCGTCTCCCTCTATGAAAATGAGCCCCTCCGCGTCGACGGTACGAATCGTGTCGGTCAATGCGACGTAGAGCTCTCGGAGCAGTGCAGGGTCGACTCCGTCGTAGCGACGAAGAAGCGGCTCGTTCAGCAGGTCATAACCGATGATGGTGGATTTGCCGGCGTAGCGGTCGGCGATCTGATACCAGAGATCCATAAGCCGCGGCCAGTACCGGTCTTTCTCGGTCCAGAGTCGCGCCTCGCCGTCACTGTCCGAAATGTTCTCAGCGTTCTGGCCTCCCGGAGCACCGTGCATATCCCAGATGACACCCAGGTCATATCGATCGGACCACACGACGACGCTGTCGAGGAATCGAAATCCCTCCGGCGAGTAGACAAAGGGTGGCTCGTCCGGCTGTTCATCTCGCGGCTGAAGTTGCGACGCCAGCAGCGGGATCCGCACGGAGTTCGCCCCGAACGCACGCATCGCCTTGAAGTCTTCGGCCGTCACAAAATTGTCGTGATACAGCCGCCAGAATTCGGCGGCGTCTTCCGCGCCGACGAGGTCCTCGATAGCCGCCTCGAACTGCTGCGGCCGGTCGAGCGTGCGGATACCCCACATATAGCCCTCTGGCAACAGCCAGCCGCCAAGTCCTAATCCCGTGAGCAGCGTCGGTTGACCGGTTGCCGGGTCGATGATGTCCTGACCGCGTGTCGTGAACCTGTCCGTGGCCGGTCCGGAGCATGACAGGGCCGTGAATGACAGGGCGGCGAGAAGGACGATGACGTTGTGACTGCGAGCTGTTCGGAACGGCGCGAGGTTCATGGTACATCGGGCGATGGATGTGAGCGGATTGCCAGACCAATATCGCCTAATCGGGTGGCAATATCATTCGCTTCGACGAAGGATCATTTGCTGCTGGACGGGCAGCCGTCGTCCCCGCGATTTGGCCCCAGGCAGGTAGGCAGGTCCCCCACGATGTTTATCGAAATCCCCTGTTTCCAGCGGTGCGGATAATCATGTAGAGTGAAGTCACCGACAAATAACCGTGCGTGGCGATGCAGACTTACATCTTGATGACAAAACTTTCGCCGGAGCTGTCGCGGCGCGTGAAGGATCGCGCCGACCTTGGCCGTGCCTGGCTGGATGAAGTGAAGGCCAAATGTCCGGAAGTCAGATTCATTTCCCACTATGCCCTGCTCGGGCCGTTCGACTTCCTGGACATATACGAGGCCCCCGACGAGGAGACGGCTGCGAAAGTCTCCATGATCAGCCTTTCGAGCGGGGCCTTCCAGGCCGAAAGCTGGGTGGCAGTTCCTTATAAGAGATTCGTCGAACTCGCCGAGTCGATCTAACAGGGCAGTTGGAACGAGATAGGGCCTCCGCCGGTGTGTCGCGAGGCAGGACGTCGTGCGCGCCGCTCGCAGCCGGCCGGCGTTGTGGTGCATGCCAGCGTGCGGCGACGGGTGTCCGTTCCGCGTTGCGGATTGCAGCCGTCGGTAAGTCATCTCGCCCGGGAAAGAGTACGGCGTCATAGGTTGCGGCCAGCTGTGCAGGCGTACGGTGCAGCCCGAATTGCATGGACGTGATGTCGGCGTGTACTCAATTGTTGCAGGCTTCCCGGATTCGCTATCTACCCGGGCGTGCCCCGAAGGGTATCATCATTCCACGAGCTGGGAGGAGTCCTGTATGCTGTCGGTCGTGCTGATCTTCGTTTTGCTAGCTGTCGTACCTGCTCGAGCGGTGACGGTACCGCCCAGTTGTCTGTATGAGGCATACGGATGCGTGTACTATATCTGGGATCACGAGGACGGCACCGGCGATGCACTCGCCACATGCGACGGTGGTAACACGTTCTCTTTCTATTCCGGGCGATTCGGTGGATGCCCCTGAGGTGATGCTCGTGTCATTTCTGTCTAACTCGAACGGAGTCCATATGTCGAAGACTGTATTGCTGGCGGCCGCGCTGATTGGGCTCGCCGCGTGCGAGAAACCACTCATTGATGATCAGGCGAAGTACGATCCCGGCGCCGAGTCGATCTCCAGGCCACTCGGTAGAATGGAGTTCGTGGGAGCGGAGAATTACCGCGGAGATTCGGAAGAGGCTCGTGCTGCTCGCATACGCCTGCTGGATTCTGTGATGGGCAGATACGAAAGGATCCGAATGGTCATGACAGGCGGGTTCGATTGGACGAGAATTGAGAAGGCCGTTGCGAAAGAACTCAGCTCGCCGGAGGTCAGCGAGGCGGAGTCGTGGTTCCTGGACCAGATGTCCGCAACAGTGGTACTCGAGGCCATGCTTGGCGAAACGCCGGGAGGGAAGCGGGAGTCTTCGGCGGTCAGAACGAATTCCGCATTCGCCGCTACGTGCATAGAGCTTCTGTTGAAGCGCCAGAGCCCGAATGCTCCGCTGCTCGCGCGGGCACTTGCCGAACTCCGGGGCTACTGGCCCGGAGACCGGATCGCGGAATCAGCGACCAGGGCGTCTCAAATCGCTCTCGCGTGGCTCGAGGATGAATGTGGAGCATGCGCCGGGCCCTATTCGCCGGCCATGCCGAATGACGAACACTGGAGAATTGAGATTCTCGACATCAAGCAGGGGATAGGGGATCTGGTCGCGCTCTCGGTTACACGATAAACGGTAAATGCCGGGAGCAATGGGCCGATACCGGAAAGGTCAAGTCCCAACTAACGGGTCGGCCAAACCGAGTCCGTCTGCAAATGCTCCCCATTGATTGCCGTCGTATCAGACACCCAGCCGGCACGGAAGCGCGCCGCTTATTGTGCCGGGTGATCGCTGTCGTGTCGCTATTGTCCACGGCCGCATCCGTAGGGGCTCAGCCCGCTCCAGACTCTATACTGTCGACGACCTTTGCACGGGCGGACTGGAGTCTGGGCGACATCTCGACGATCCGTCAGGCGCAGCTCAACATCAGTTACCAGGCAGCCGGTGACGAACTGTTCGTCTATTTTCTCACATCCGTAGCTGCGAAAAAACCGTCCGCCATGTTTCACGGCCGCGTCGTCCACCCCCGCGATGGTATGTTTTTGGTGTCCGATTTCAGTGCTGGCAATCGGAACACTTTCGGTGGCTACTTCAATTCGTTCGCGAGCCGCGACTCGCGTGCCGACGTGTCAATCGCAGAGGCGCCCGACGGGGTCCGGGGACTGCAGGTGGAGTGTTCCAGATCAGACGACGGGTACTGCGGCGTCTGGATACATACGTTTGATTTCGGTGAACAGCCAGAGAACCGGGTCTTCCTCGATCTCGGTCGATTCCGGTTTCTGAGTTTTTGGATCCGCGGAAGCCAGAGCGTTGGGGTCCAGCTGAACGTGGCGGATGCTGCCTGGGAGCGCCGGGAAGATTCACTCCCTGTTGGTGATGTCGGCGAGTTTTTGCCGGCCGGCCATGTCAGCGATGACTGGCAGCTGGCGATGGTGCCTCTTGACCGACTTCCGGATCGAATCGATCGTACGCGGTTAGCATCTCTCGTATTCCAGCAGACATCTCTCAATTTCGGTTCCTTTCACATCGCGCGGCTCGCGCTTCTTGAAAACGTGGAGTCCGCACCGCCACGCCCCGTTCCGGTCGGCAACACAACACCGGACAGGCCGATTCATAAGTCGACGTGGATCTGGCACACGGCAGAGTTGATCGCAGAGCCGAACCGGCGGGACTCGCTAATAGTCGCTCTTCAATCTGAAGGGTTCGACCAGGTCTATCTGCAGCTGCCGGACGACAAGACGCAGGTTGGAATCCAGGGTGAGATCATTCCGGACGTTGCCGGACTGCGCCCACTCGTTGGAGCCCTGAATGCTGCAGGTATGAGTGTGTTCGCTCTGGACGGGTACGCCAGGTACGCGTTGCCTGAGTATCACCGGGGAGTACTTAGCACCGTGGACCGCGTGATCGGATACAATCGTCTGGTGCCCGAAGACGAGCGCTTCATGGGGATTCGATATGATATCGAGCCGTACCTGCTGGCGGGCTTTCATGGGCCGGCCAGGGATTCCATCCTGGTACACTTCCTTGAGCTTACGAAGGCGATCGCCACGCGGACACGTGAGGCGGGTCTTGTCTTTGGCGTCGACATCCCATTCTGGTATGACGCAAATGGGCGATACTCTGGCGAACCCGTCTGGGCCACGTTTCACGGTGAGCGCAAACCGGTGAGCCACCACGTCATAGATCTTGTTGACGAAGTCGCGATCATGGCCTACCGGACGACCGCGTACGGTGCGGATGGTGTAATCAGGCACTCGGCCGGAGAGCTCCAGTACGCCTCGGAGCAAGGCAAGGCAGTTCTTGTGGCGATAGAGACCCACCCTCTTCCGGACGAGGAACTGATCGAGATCGAGGGTACGCCCGCGCATGGCCTTCCGAAAGCAGGCGATGCGAGCAATGTCGTCGTTATGGTACCGGCAGGTGACAGCGTTCATGTCGCAGTCGTCGGCAGCAGCAAGGACGTCGGCCCCTTGAACAGGCGGATATCAACCTTGCCGGGAGCAAGCGTCGCGGACGCACACTGGTGGCCCGTCAAGCGCCGGATTCCCGTTCCCGGCAGCAAGCTTTCGTTTGCGACCCTCGGTGCAAACCGGATGCGCGCCGTCATGGACCAGGCGCTCCCTGAAATGATGACGCATCCGGCGTTTTACGGAATCGCGATTCATCATGCCGGTAGCTTCCTGACCCTCCTCGACGAGAAGGAGGGCGACCGGCCGGTCGAGCCTTCCGCAGAGCACACGGGCGACTGAACCGTGGACGTGCATCCGGCACGTTCCGGCATTCTGTGTTGCACGCAAGACAACCCCGCCTTCCAGTCGTATTTTTGGCAGGCATCACAGACAATCCACCTACCCGGTTAACCAGAGAGGACTCAGCGCATGACGTCTGTCACCGTCGAACGCATGGACGATACTTTTCACTTCCGAGCCACCAACGAGGTCGGTTGTACCGTCGACATGGATAGTATTCCTGACCGTGACGGTGAGCCGAAAGGGTCCGGTCCGATGCAACTCCTGCTAATGGGGCTCGGCGGTTGTAGCGGGATGGACGTCGTGTTGATTCTCAACAAGTCACGCCAGATCATCGACACTTTCCGGGTAGAAGTATCGGGTGAGCGAACGCCGGTCGCAGATGCTACTCCGTACAGTGAGATACACGTGCAGTACCACCTCACCGGCGAACTTGACCCCGGGAAGGTGGTCCGGGCCGTCAAATTGAGCCTGGAGAAATACTGCTCGGCCGCTAAGACGCTCGAGCACACGGCGTCGATCACCTACAGCTGCAGCGTCAACGGAGTCGACTATAAGTGACGCGGCCGAACCATCGCCTGTTACGGACCGTCAGATCAATGGGATCAAATCGCATGTGCGCACGAATGGAGATAGTCGGAGACTTCGTGCATGCCGCCCGACGTTTTGCTCGAACTTTGATATTGGTGGAAGGAGAACTCAAATGTTACGTCGCACGATCTCCCGCAGACGAATCGTTGCATGGCCGCAGGCCCTTGTCATTTCGATGCTTTGCGCTGGAAGCGTCGCCGTGGGTCAGGACGCCAGACTGCTTCCCGTCGATGAGGCTTCAAATGACCCCTCGTTCTTTGCCTTCCGGATGACGTTGATGGAGGCCGCTGCGAACCGTGATACGAGCTTCGTAATACGCCACCTGGCTCCCGACGTAAAGAGCAACTTCGGAGGCGACGTCGGCGCGGCGGACTTCAGCCGCTTCTGGCGGATTGGCGACCTGGACTCGCCGCTCTGGGGCATCCTCGCGAAAGTACTGGGAGGTGGCGGCGTCCTCTGGGAAGACGGGGTCGGCGGAAACGGTTTCGAGGCCCCGTACTGGACGGCAGTGTGGGACGTTGATAAATACAATCCGTTCGACTACGGTGTGATTTTATCCGAGAACGAGCCCGTGTACGCCAGACCGGATCTCGAATCGGTGGTTGGCGATTCGGCGTCTTTCGAGATCGTTCGAATTGCGAATCCGTATGTCCTCTCGGCGGCAGGCGACGACCGCCAGTGGTCAGAGGTAGAACTGGGTTCCGGTAATGTCGGGTACGTACCGTCTTCCGTAATCGGCAGCGCGGTGGACCATCGAATGATGTTCAGGAAGGTGGGCGGCCGCTGGACCATTCTGTGGCTGTTGGCGGGCGATTGAACAGGCGTCTGCTCGAGATTTCGCCGTATCCAGAAACGTTCTGCCACTAAAGAGAGGGTCGCGAGCATGCAGAAAGCTGGACGTACACTAGTAGTTCTGTTCCTGTGTCTTTTTGTTACGGCTTGTGTGGTCGGACAGGAAGATCCCGACCCACTCCGTTTCGAGACCGAGATCAGGCAATTCCAGGAATGGGATTCCAGAAACTCATTTCCGGAGGGCGCTATTCTATTTGTCGGTAGCTCGAGCATCCGTCTGTGGCAGACAGCACGGACGTTCGCTCACCTCCCTGTCGTTAATCGCGGATTCGGTGGTGCACACATCTCTGATATAAATCACTTCATCAACGAGACGACCTTGAAGTATAGGCCAGGTGTGATCGTCTTCTATGCTGGAGATAATGACATCTGGGATGGGAAGGAGCCTGAGCATGTCGCCGAAGACTTCGGGGATTTCTTGCGGTCGATCTGGGGATCGCGAAAAGACACGCAGGTTTTGTTCATCTCGATCAAGCCGAGTCGCAGTCGTTGGAGCGCCTGGGCTAGAATGAGGAAAGCGAACTTACTGGTTAGCACGATGGCCGACAGCTCCGACAACTTGACCTTCGCCGACATCGCTGCGGTCACACTTGGCGAAGACGGCTTGCCCGACTCGACACTTTTCGTGGAGGACCAACTTCACCTGAACGAGGAGGGGTATGCGCGGTGGGAGTCGGTGGTAGGGCCAGCTCTGACCTCACTCTATATAAGACATGGGCCGTGGCGGAAGTGAAAACTGCTCTCCACCTCTACCTTTCGGTGCCGGGCACGCCTAGTTCCGCGAAGATTTTCCACTGGTCGTCGACTTGCCGCTTCCACAGCGTAACGTATCGACCCCCGATGGTGCGTCGTGTGTCACCCGGTGGAGTAAACGTGTAGGACCAGATTCCCGTTTCGTACGCCAGCGAATCGACGACCCAGAGATCGGCGGTTTCAAGGGTGGCCGATATTGGGCCCACCCGGGTGAAAAACTCCCCCATTTGATTTGTGATCGCGTGACGTCCGCGCACGACGTCTCCGCCACCGGAAAGACGCGAACCGTCGGTGTCAAAGATGGCAGCGAATGCTCGTGCATCGGCGTTCGCCATCGCGGCCATATACCCTTCATTGCCGACGTCGATGGCGCTCTGGACCTCCTCGATGGCCTGGGCCGGGGAGGAGTGGGGTAGAACGCCCATCGCTGTCAGGACAAGGACGAGTGTGCAGATGTTAAGGCGTCGCATGGTTCCACTGGATAAGACTGGTATCCGAGCCGGGATGACCCGAGCGATTGATCCACTGAAGAAATCGGCATGTTGAGTCCTGAACTCAAGGGCACACTGGTGCTCCGAGCCTAGTGCATTGATGAACGGAGCCCAGAGCCAACCGAGTCGTCGAAGTTTCGGCTGAATGGGCGGGCCGACCGAAGGGGACGACAACATCGGTGCGGACAAGGATCGCAATCCCGGCACGAGCCCCCGCGGCGATGCGCATGGGCCACCGCCACGAACGGACGCCAGTTCAGGATGCGTCGATGTGAGACGCGTGCGGCTACAGGTCAGTACTCACTCGAAAGGGCGAAGAACGCTGCAGGTAACTGGGCGATACGTCCGCACGCCGAGCCGACCAGAAGACATTCGTTTATCGCTGACGCCTCCCGTCGCGAAATCGCCCGAGTAGCCGCTCCCGTGGACCTGACTTGCGGTTGATCTTCGCAAGGTCGTTTTTTAGGCGATGGCGCTTGAGGCGCCAGTGAGATGATGATTGAAGCGATCTTTGATTCTTGAAATAATCCCACCAGGAGCCCAATGAAGATTTCACCCACCCTGATACTCGCCCTCCTGACGATCTTCATAGCGGCGCCCGCGCAGGCTCAGACGGCAGCCCTGTACGAGGTGCCCCTCGAAGAACGAATAGACCGGTCCGAACTCATTGTTGAAGGACGAGTCGTCGATCAGGAGTCGTTCTGGAATTCCGACAGGACGCTCATTTTTACGGCCAGCAATGTCGACGTGTATCGCGTCTTCAAAGGACAGGTCGAGGGCGAGCAGATACAAGTCGTTACACCAGGCGGACGTGTCAATCTCACGGCGCAGACGGTCGAGCCGGCACTGCACCTTACGCCCGGTGACGTGGGTGTGTTTTTTGCCGAAAGAGCAGCCGTCCTGAGTGAAACCGGCAAAACGAATCGCACAAACTCGTATCAGCCGTACTCCAGTGTTCAGGGATTTGCGCGTTACGACGAAGTGCGCGGACGTGCCAGCGACGTGTTTACGACGTACGCCAACATTGAGGAGGATCTCCACCGGTCGGTTGTCGCGCGTACGGGCGAGCCTCTCGTGATGAAAGGCTATTCTGTTCCGAAGCCTGCGGAGCTCCGGGCGGCGAAGTCTGGAGTCGTGCCGGTCATTCTGTCGATATCTCCGACTTCCGTCACTGCCGGAACGAACGATGTGTTGACGATTAACGGTACCGGCTTTGAGACGAGTGATGGTGGCACGAACTCTCGAGTGTTCTTCGCGAATGCCGACGACGGCGGAAACACAATCATAGCGGCTCCGGCTGGACTCGTTTCCTCATGGAGCGACACGCAGATCCAGGTACGTGTTCCTTCCCGTGCCGGCACCGGCTCGGTGACGGTCCAGACGGCCTCAAGCCTGCAAGCGACATCGGCGACCACACTCACGATCGAATACAACCTGCTGACGCTCTCATTTGGGGGCGACGCGTGGAGAACGAGTCTTGCCAACAAGAGTGCCGGAGGCTACTCGCTTCGCATGAGTACGCGGACGTCGGACGGCGGCGACAACTTCGCGACCAGCGATGCCGTCGCACCGTTCGAACGTGCCCTGCTCACATGGCAACAGTCGACGGGCTTGAACATTCGAAACGACGGCGCTGAAATAGACAGCAGCAGGATCTCTCCGAATAGCGAAAACGACATCGTCACGTTCGCTGACGATCTGAATGTCCTGCCCAGCGGTGTTCTGGGGCGTGCATTCTCGGGTTTTACGAGTT
>JABDKH010000056.1 GCA_013002345.1 Rhodothermales bacterium | reverse complement strand
GAGGGAGGCGCCTCCGAGGAATAGCCTGGATCGATTGGTCACGACGGTGATCTAGTGTGATTAGAGGTGCGTTATCGCGTCCGTAATTCTCGGACGCCGACCCGCGCCGGCGCCCGAGAACGTGGACAGATGTGACTCAGCCGCCACCTGTCCCGAAGGCCAGGGGTGTATTGGATCCACGTGCTGAGACGCGGGCGTAGCCCTGCATTTCCTGGTGTAGCGCCGAGCAGAAGTCGGTGCAGTAGAACGGGTACACACCGGGTTTCTGCGGTTCCCAGACAAGCGTTCGCGTCTCGCCCGGCATGACCAGCAGTTCGGACGTGCGTGCACCCATCACCGCAAATCCGTGCGGCGTGTCCCAATCCTGCTCGAGGTTCGTCACGTGGAAGTACACTTTGTCTCCGACCCGCAGGCCCTCAATATTATCGGGAGCAAAGTGGGTACGGATCGTCGTCATGTACACGTGCACGTCGTTTCCATCGCGTTCAACACGCGCCTCGCTCTCCGCTCGCGCCGCGAACGGATGAGTGTTGTCCTCGATGGGGAAGATCTGTACCTGCTTGTCCTGGATGACGCTGGCCAGCAATCCCTGCGCGTAGTGAGGCTCTCCGAGCGTCGGGAAGTCCAGGAGTAACTTCATCTTCTCGCCGCTGATGTCGATCAACTGAGCAGCGTGTGTGAGCTCGGGACCCGTCGGCAGGTATCGATCTTTGGTGATCTTGTTCATCGCCACGAGGTATTTGCCCCATGGTTTCTCACTGTCACCACCCGGAATCATGAGGTGGCCGATCGAATAGTAAGTCGGAATCCGGTCGACGACTTCCCATGTGCCCAGTTTCCACTTGACCACCTCGGATGAGATGAACATCGACGTGTAGGCGTAGCCATTGCCGTCAAACTCAGTGTGGAGAGGCCCGAGGCCAGGGTTCTTGACTTCGCCGGCGATTACGGACTCGTACTTCAGCACGGGGATGCCGTCGATGACCGTTTCAAACGCTTCGTCCTCGATCGCCTTCAGCATCTTCGTGAACGAGTGAACCGGGATCAGCGCGGCCAGCTTTCCACCTGCCGCAATGTATTCGCCGGAGGGGTCGACATCGACGCCGTGCGGCGACTTCGGTGTGGGCAGGTAGTAGATGAGCCCATCACAATCGGTCGGGTACAGAACTTTCGTTTCCGACTTCTCCTCGGCCACGGCCATTCGACCCGGGCCCATATGATTGTGGTAGTAGGTCGACGGCGTGCTTTTGGCCGTTCCATTTGCCACGCACTCTTCGGCGCGTTTCCAGTTCACCGCCGCAACAAAGTCCTTGTCGTTCTGCGAAGCATTCACTTCGAGCAGCGTATGCGCTTCTTCTGTGTTGTAGCTGGTGAAGAAAGCCCATCCGGTCGATACACCCTTTCCTGAATGAGCAAGATCATAATTGTAGCCGGGCACCAGGATCTGGAACGCAATATCCATTTCTCCAGGTGTGTCGGCCTTGATGAACGTGATCGTGCCCTTGAAGTTATTCTTGTACTCGGCAATGGACATGTCGCGCTGCGGAATCGGTACACTGAACCGCGTCGAAGCCACGACATATTCCGAGTTGGGTGTCACAAACGGCGAAGCGTGATTTCCCGCCGAGTTCGGAATCTCGATGATCTCGTCCGTCTCGAATGTCGTGAGATCAATACGTGCTACTCGAGGAGTGTTGTTCGCGTTGATGAACAACCATCGCCCATCCGGGACACCATTCGTCTGGGACAATTCGGGATGGTGAGCGTCGTCCCATGGAATATTTCCGAAGGAGGTCAGGAGCATGTCCTTCGTTTCTTCGGTGTAACCCCATCCATTCTCAGCATGCTGCGAGAAGACGGGGATCAGTTTGAGAAGGCGGCCTGAAGGCAGCCCGTACGCGGTAACCTGGCCGCTGTAGCCACCGGAGAAGAAACCGTAGAATTCGTCGTAACTACCGGGTGGCACGTATACCTTGCTGGCAGCGTCGCCACTGCCCTGCATGGCGCCCGGGCCCTGACAATTAATCGAGACCATTGTCACGGCGAACAGCGCGACGACGACGAGTCCGATACTTAACGTTCCTGATCGTTGCTTCATGGTACCTACCTCCAGATAGGGCGAGCGTTGAAAGTCACTGAATGGGTCAATTGTACAATGTCACGGAGCGGTTTCAGGGCTCGCGGAGCCCGACCGACGCAGATACTCCAGCAGGGCTCGAGCATCTGCCATGGTGATATTCTGATTTGGCATCATGGTCATGTACTCGGCGAGGAGTTGTCTCGCT
>JABDKH010000055.1 GCA_013002345.1 Rhodothermales bacterium | reverse complement strand
GGAGATGGCGCGCTATGGCGTCGAGTGGGAAGACGCTCCGTACTTTCTTCCCTCGTACGAGTGGTACAACAGGCAGATCGCTGACTGGACAACCGGACTCGGCCTGACGCTGATCAACTACTCCCCGGGCACACGGTCGCACGCGGACTATACGACGCCGGACATGGGCACACGGTATCTGTCGAGCGACGCCATCCTCGAAAGCATTCTGGAGTACGAAGCAGCGGATGCAAACGGACTGAACGGGTTCATTCTGTTAATGCATATCGGAACGGCGCCGCAGCGCACGGATAAACTCTACGACCGACTGGGTGCATTGTTGGACTCGCTCGTTGCAAGGGGCTATAGCTTCGAGCGAATCGACGAACTTCTGGAATAGTGATGATCACGATTACGACAAAACCTTGCTTTCTGAAGATTGCGTTGTTGTGCGGACTGATGATGACAGCGTCCTGCGCACCGCGATCGCACGAACCGGTATACATCCGGGTCAACAACGTTGGCTATCTGGAGGAAGACACGAAAGTGGCGATCGCTTTCTCACATTCGCCGGTTGATGGTCAGTTCGAGCTGGTAGATGCGAGGTCCGGCGATGTGGTGATGAGTGGTCCGATAGCGGTATCTCCGGCGGACGGTTGGGGCGCCTTCGAGCACTACTACGAACTGGACTTCTCGTCTGTAGCGACTACCGGGAGATACGTCGTGCTGGTGGGCGGAGATCGTTCTCCCGAGTTTGGTATCGGTCGCGAGGCGTACGGACGGTCGCACGAGGACTTGTTGACGTTCATGCGGCAGCAGCGCTGCGGATACAATCCATTTCTGGATCGGTACTGTCATCAGAAGGACGGCCGCACGTTTTATGGACCCAAGCCCGACTCCACGTTTGTGGACGCGAGGGGCGGTTGGCATGATGCGGGAGATCAGCTGAAATATCTGATCACAGGGAGCAACGCCACCGCGCGTATGTTGCTGGCCCAGGAGCTGGCAGGCGACCGATTCGCTGATGCCTTTGATGATCTCGGCAAGCCCGGATCGAACGGGCTGCCGGATGTTCTCGATGAAGCGAAGTGGGGCATCGAGTGGATGCACCGTCTGCATCCGGATGCGGGCGAGCTTTTTCATCAGGTCGCCGACGATCGGGATCACATCGGCTGGAAATGGCCGGACCGGGATTCTTCTGATTACGGTTGGGGGCCAAACAGTTACAGGGCTCTGTATTTTGCTGATGGCAGGCCCCAGGGGCTGAGAGAGTTCAAGAGCACGTCTACCGGTGTGGCGAATCTCGCCGGTAGATACGCTGCCGGGATGGCGATGGCGTATCGGGTGTGGCGAGAGCGAGATCCGGTTTTTGCGGCAACCTCTCTGGCCGCCGCGCGGGACGTCTACTCGATGGGCAAGGCGAAAGAAGGATATCAGCAGGGCAACTCATACGGAGCCCCGTACCGTTACACGGAAGACACGTGGGCCGACGACATGGAATGGGGCGCGGCGGAGCTGTTCGCGGTAACGGGTGAGCCTGGTTTCCTCGAAGATGCGAGACATTATGCTCGCCTTGCCGGCACTACATCGTGGTTGCCCCACGACACAACCGATCACTATCAGTATTACCCGTTCGTGAACGTCGGGCACTTCGCACTGTACCCACACGTGGACGAGGCCTTACGTGATTCGCTGGCTGGATACTATCGGGACGGCATCGAGGCGGCGGTAGCGCGTGGAAGCAGAAATGCGTTCGGGATCGGAGTGCCGTTTATCTGGTGCTCGAACAATCTGGCGACGGCGCTGATCACGCAGGTGTTGCTGTACGAGCGCATGACGGGCGACATGCGATATCACGACTTCATGCTGCGTCAGCGCGACTGGCTGCTCGGTCGCAATCCGTGGGGCACGTCGATGTTTACCGGCATTCCGCATGATGGCGAGTTTCCGCTGGACGTGCACACGAGCGTCTATGTGCTGACAGAGGAAATGGTGCCGGGTGGCCTGGTCGACGGGCCGGTGTACGCCACGATCTACAACAGCCTTGCGGGTCTGGAGCTGACCGAGCCGGACGAGTTCACTGCGTTTCAGAATCCGTATGTGGTGTATCACGACGACCGCGGCGACTACTCCACCAACGAACCGACGATGGATGGAACTGCGGGTGCGATCTGGATGATGGCGTATTTCGGGATGGATGCGGAGTGATGTCTGAAGCACGATTGAAACTCGCTAAAATTGTCCCCCATCCCTTTCTTCTCGGCCGACGCTGAAGTAATTGATCCAAACCAAGACGGACCTATGACAACACCGCTTCGCCGATTTCTTCTGTGTGCAATACTCGCGACGTCAGTCACAGAGCTTTCTGTCGGTCAGGTGTCCTGGCAAGGTCCTCCTCCGGATCTGGACTCACACATCGACCGTGTCATGAAGGCGTTCGAGGTGCCCGGTATCGCTGTTGCCATAGTGAAAGACGGCAAGGTGGTTCACGCCAAGGGCTACGGGGTACGCCGTCTTGGCGAACGTGCACCGGTAGACGAACACACACGCTTCGGTATTGCCTCCAATACGAAGGCGTTCACCGCAACGGCGCTCGGACTTCTCGTTGAGGAGGGCAAGATCGAGTGGGACAAGCCGGTCATCGAGTACCTCCCCTGGTTCCAGATGTGGGATCCGTGGGTCACGCGCGAGATCACAGTGCGCGACCTGCTGGTGCATCGAAGCGGTCTCGGCCTCGGCCAGGGCGATCTGATGACGTGGCCTCCGTCCGACTACTCGGCAAAGGATATTGCGCACCGCGTACGTTATCTCAAGCCGGCTACCAGTTTCCGGAGTGCGTACGCGTACGACAATGTTCTATACAAGGTCTCGGGCGTGTTGATCGAGGAGGTCAGCGGGCAGACGTACGATGAGTTTGTCCGCGCGCGCATTCTCGAGCCGGTCGGAATGGCGGAAACGAAGATCGGGTACAAGTATGCGAAGGAGTCGGGCAATGTCTCGGCCACGCATGCGCCCGTTGGCGGAGTTGTGACCGTTGTAAAGCCGTTCGACTCGATCTCTGGAAACTCGGCGGGTGGAATCAACTCGACCGCTGCCGATATGGCGAAGTGGCTCGTCGTTCAACTGGACTCAGGGCGTGTAGTGAACGACAGGCGCATCTTCTCGCCCGGGACCACGACGGAACTCTGGTCGGCTGTCACTCCGATCCCGATTGGTGGTCCGGCGCCAGAGCTTGCTAGTCGCCATCCCAATTTCCAGGGATATGCACTGGGATTTGGTATCCGCGACTACGAGGGCCACAAATTGGTAACCCACACGGGTGGACTTCCTGGTTACGTTTCGGAGCTTGCGATGATACCAGACATCAAGCTTGGCACGATCATCCTCACGAATCAGGAATCGGGTGCGGCATTTCGATCCATTACGTATCACATTCTGGATCATTATCTGGGTGCCGAATCCATTGACTGGGTGGCGGCCTACGAGTCGATACTTGCTCGTCGGAAGTCAAATCTTGCTGCACTGGAGGCGAAGACGAGTACCCGGCGCGACTCTCTCGCCGGTCCGTCGCTACCGGTCGATTCGTATGTCGGTACGTATCGCGACGACTGGTATGGCGATATTGACATCGTAATGGTCGAGGGCGGCCTTGAGATCCGGTTCACGCACACACCGTCGCTGACGGGTAGTCTTGAGCACTGGCAGCACGACACCTTCGTTGCGCGCTGGTACGACCGTGAATTGCGTGCCGACGCGTTCGTGACGTTTTCGCTGGATCCGTCGGGCGCGATTGACGAGGCAAAGATGCGCGCGGTATCACCGGCAACGGACTTCAGCTATGATTTTCATGACTTGCTATTGAAGCGGGTCAGCACGACGCGGATGGCGGAATAGTCCGTAGTAGTCGAAGGCGCGGCGTAGTCGGCGTACTTTCCGGGCCACGGATGTTTCATGAGAGAAGTGTCAATTAGGCGGGCTGCCGGGACCCGGATGGTTTCTGCGGGCGTACGGATGCCGGTCCGCGGTCTTGACTACCATCGGTGAACTGTGGGGACGGCCGGGCCACTGCTTTTCGTCTAGATAAATCCAATTTTCGGCATTTCGGTATGGCAACCAGTGTTCCGACGTCACCGGGTCGCGTGACCCTTCTGCGGCCCTTCCAGGAGTTCTTCAGGCTGGAGGTTGCGGGCGGCATTTTACTGATCTCCTGTGCGGTGGTAGCGCTCGCGTGGGCGAACTCTCCGTGGTCGGAGTCTTATTTCGAACTCTGGCAGACAACGGTGACCGCAGGTGCGGGCAGCCTTGTGATCTCGAAGCCACTGCTGCTCTGGATCAACGACGGACTGATGGCCATCTTCTTCTTCGTAGTCGGTCTCGAAATAAAGCGAGAGGTGCTGGTCGGAGAACTGAGCTCTCCGAAGCAGGCTGCCCTTCCACTGGTGGCGGCGGTCGGTGGCATGGTCGTTCCGGCACTGGCGTACATAGCTTTTAATGCGGGCACTCCCACAGCACAGGGCTGGGGCGTTCCAATGGCTACCGATATCGCCTTTGCACTGGGAGTTCTGGCGTTGCTTGGATCGCGTGCCCCGTTAGCGCTCAAGATTTTTCTCACGGCGCTCGCTATTGTTGACGACCTGGGTGCCGTGCTGGTTATTGCGCTGTTCTACACGGCTGAGATTTCCTGGGGTAGTCTCATTGTGGCTGCAGGATTTCTTCTGGCTCTTGTCGCCATGAATCGCCTGGGAGTTCGTCGGACCGCTATCTACGTAGTGCTGGGAGTCGGACTCTGGGTGGCATTCCTGAAGTCGGGTGTGCATGCGACGATTGCGGGCGTATTGTTGGCCTTGACCATTCCGGCACGTCGGAAGATCGACGCATCGGCGTTCCGTGAAAGGGCGCAGGAGTTGATCGGTTTGTTTGCGCAGGACGAGCAGCCGGGACAGAGCGAGCCGACTGCTGACCAGCGCGATGCGGTGCATGCGCTGGAGGAATCTTGCGAGCACATCGAGACGCCGCTCGCGCGCATGGAACATGCCCTGCACGGCTGGGTGGCGTTTGGCATCATGCCGGTGTTTGCGCTGGCAAATGCGGGAGTCGCCTTTGGCAGCGATGTCTGGGCGGCTTTTGGAGCCTCGGTCACCCTGGGCGTAATGTTCGGCCTGTTTGCGGGCAAGCAGGTGGGCGTACTCTTCTTCTCCTGGCTGGCCGTGCGGATGGGATGGGCCGTCATGCCGGCGGGTATCACATGGCGCCACATTTACGGAGTGAGTTGCTTGACCGGCATCGGCTTCACAATGGCCCTTTTCATTGCCAATCTTGCCTTCCTCGACGCGGCAGTGTTGGACCAGGCGAAGATCGGCATCTTTGCCGCTTCGGTTCTTGCGGGACTCGTGGGTTGGCTGGTGCTGCGGACGACACCTGTGGCCGATCATGACGGTGCGTCCGCTTGACTGGACAGCGGTGTTGATCCGGTTTACCGGTCACCCGCCTGGCTGCATCACGAGGTGTGGGCCGATGCGAAAACTGAACTGCGGGTCATCCAGACCTGCCGACTGAAGCACAGGAGTCAGAAGATCCTGCAGAGCGATCGCCGTGTTGATTCGTGGTTGATCGCTTGTACTGAGATGGGACTCGGCCTGCTGCCTCAGAACGTCCTGCGCCAGGACGATTGCTGCGCGCGTAGCCGTCTGTCCGCTGCCGGCGTGGGTGCGTGCCCATCCGACCTCCGTCTGGATTTCCATGGCATTAAGGTCGGGCTCGACCGAGAAAACCCGCAGATCCGGCAGCGCGACCTCGATCACGCCGTCGTCGTGGAAGGTCACATTCGCAGGTGCGAGCGCAGAGACGTCAAACCCGTAAGCGACCGAACCCGGCAGCCGCACGGTCGCACGTGTCGTACCAAGACTCAGGGGGAGGAGATCAGGAAAAAGAACTCTCGTATCCGCCACCTCGCTTGTGGCCGCCAGTCGCAGCATGCCAGTCACGTAGAAGGAGGCGGGAGCTTCAGACTGGATCGTCGTGATGACCGACTGCCGGATGACGGTTTCGTCCCACCGTGGCCGCAACAGCCAGAGAACAATCGATAGGGCGCCGACGGCCAGCAGGAATCCGGCAATCGAGCGCCAGAGCGGGCGTGCGGAAAGAAGTCCCATAAGCGTGAGGACGGTCGATTATCTCTGCGAACCGGTTGAGGGAAGATAGAGCGGCGCCCGCAAGATTGTGCGCGACCCGATGTTGCCTTCGAGTCACGTTGTGACTATTAATGGGAGTAACCCGTTCCGGTCGAGTCCTCCATGAGAATCACGCTTCGACTCACGGTCTTCTGGATCCTGTTGGTGCCGTTTGCCAGGGGCCAGGGCACCGGCGAAGACACAGCGATCGAGTTCCGTGTCGCGCGCAGTG